>JANQER010000114.1 GCA_028278255.1 Elusimicrobiota bacterium
GCGCCCTATGCCCGCTCCAGGGATAGGCCTCCAGCGCTTCCACGGAATTGACCATATTCGCCCTCAAAGGGTTTAAATGAATATACGCCACCAATTCCAGAAAATATTCTTCATTGTCGCACAAAACAGCCTTATAGCGATTTTGGAACAATTTCCCTGCTCTTTTGTATTTGCGGTTGTAATAACTGGCATACCGGGTGCTGATTCGGCTCATGAAACGGGAAAGGGGTTTCTTGTTTCTTTCCACCAACAAATGAAAATGGTTGGGCATTAATACCCAACCATAACATGTGTGATTCTCTTCTTCAAGTGCTTTTCCGAGGGCTTTTATAAAAAACAAATAATCTTCAGGCCCCTTAAATATAACCTTTTTCTCCATCCCTCTATTAATGAGATGATACAAACATCCTTCATAATCCAACCGCGCTTGTCTTGGCATGCTGGATATTTATCATTATTTCCCATCATTGTCAATATAGTATAATAGTCGAGTAAGTCATATCTTCCGTCGATAGAACAGTCAATGCCTCCTCACGGAACCGCACGTACGGTTTTCCCATATGCGGCTCTTCAGTGATCCTCACGTCGCAAAACTCAACCGAAAACTATGAACAATGCGTGGATATGGCAGAGGGTTCCAGTGAAGCCTTCGTTTGAATTCTTCCCAGATCCCGCTCCGCTGTTGGCTTCTTCGGTTCCACCATTTATAGGTTAGCATTAGCACTTCCTGATAGTACCGGCCCACACTCTGGCGGTTACCTGTGATCCCATAATATTGATAGTGTCCGTTCAGCTTCCAGCGTAGTATTTTCCACCATTCAGCCAATGGCAGTTCGTTTCGTACGCTCTTGAGCCATGCATTCATGGCCCTCATCTTGGCACGAAATTTCTTGCCATTTGTTCTGCGTCCTACGATGAACCAGCCTTTTCGGCTTCTCTCACAGAAGTTTGTGAACCCTAGAAAGTCTACCGTGTCTGCTCTTTGTCCTTGCTTTTCAGCTTGTTCCAGAGCCGTCTGGCCAAACTTGACTATCCGGGTCTTTTCTTCTGATATTTCTAAACCGAATTTCTTTAGGCGTTCTCTTAGTTCCTTTAGAATCTTTTCAGCTTCCCATTGATATTGGCAGCCGATAATGAAATCATCCGCATATCTTATGAGTTCTGTATACCCCTTAAACTCTTTCTTGAGCTTCTTTTCAAACCAGAGGTCAAGTATGTAGTGTAGGTAGATGTTTGACAATATAGGGCTGATGATGCCTCCTTGCGGTGCCCCTTCTTCTGTCTCTTTGTATCTCCCTTCTTCCATCACCCCGGCCTTGAGCGTCCGCCCAATCAGCCTTAAGAAGCTTGTGTCTTTGATTCTTTGTTCCAGACATTTCATTAACCATCCGTGGTCTATATGTTCGTAATAGCCTTTTATATCTACTTCAAGCACATAGTTGACAGGCCTTTTCATGATCATTCGGTCAAATGCCTGTACCGCGTCATGGCTCCTTCGTCCGGGTCGGAACCCGTAGGATACTTCCAGGAAATCCCCTTCATAGATCGCTTCCAGTATTCGTTTCATTCCCATCTGTACGACCTTGTCTTCGACAACGGGTATTCCCAGCGGGCGAAGTTGGTCTTTCCCTTTGGGGATGTATGTCCGGCGCACTGGTTCCGGCCTGTATTGCTTGGCTTTCATCCGTGTCACCAGTTCTGTTAAGCGTTTTTCCAGGTCTTTCCCGTATTCTTCCACGCTTATTCCATCTATACCAGGTACCTTTCGCTTCTTTAATTGACTGTAGCATTCAGTTAGAAACGCCTCATTGAGATGATGCGCCAATGCTGTGAATTTACAGCCAGGTTCCTGTTTGGCTCGCTTCGTTATTAGGTCCAGTTTTGTTTCCAACAGTCCTCCATCTCTGTGTACGGCTGCTGTTTCCCTTTTCCTTTGCGTATCACTGCTGGCCCCTTCAAGCTCTCCATTATTTCAGAGATTGTCCTGATTTTCACCAGGCTTTGACTTTACTACGAACCAGTCCGACTTCCTCAATTAGGGTCAGGACTTCCTTGCTTTTCAGGGCTTGTCCATCCCTTTGGCTTCCAACAGGTCAGAGGTGGCTCGCCACAGTGCCTGTCTTGTTTGCCGCCTAATGAGGATCTCCCAAAGGTTCCGATCATTCGCTTTTGTGACCATGCCATGGTCTCTGACCCCGACGGAGCCGCCACTGATCTGACCATCCGCTGATCAAGGCGATTTTGCCTTCCATACGATACACGATGTCGGCCTCCATAACGAGACTCTTTTCGAGGCTCTATCCCTTCACGCTTACTTGTCGCATTGCAGCCTGGCCACTTCCGCCTCCCGGCATCACAGGATTTGTTGCCGCCTCCTGCTCGGGATTTGGTTATGGGTGAGCCGGCTCAGCTCTTTCCCTTTCCGGATTTTCACCGGTACGTTTCTATCAGCTTTCCTTGGCACACGTATCGAGAGTCCCCCAGATGGGCATCTATACTTTTTACAACAGTTTTAATCTTTTCTGTAAGCAACAAATCTTATTTAATAAGAATTGTCAACGCACGACAATGGTGATATTTGAATTTTAGGTGTCCTGTTATATGATTTAGCGGCGAAAGGCCGACAAATCAAAACGTCGGGCGTTTGTCGGGACAGTCAGGGGCATCGCTGGTCAATTTTTATCAAATATTCCGTCTCGCTTCATATCCATAACAAGCTTTTTATACATATTCTGTCTTACTTCTTTTGCTATTTTCCATGGAGGCTTAAATGGGGTTGTAAGGATCATTGGGAGCCATATGACTGATAAAAGGGCGTCATTCATTTCATATCGATATATTTGCTCATCTCCTGTCTTTACTTTTACGGTTAATGTGTAATTGTCAGTTGCCCAGCACGGCAATACGCCAAACGTATACCCTGACACAAATGCAGGAACCATGGCTGCGGGGTTTCCAAAATTCAGGAAGTCAACTTCCATTACTAAGGTTGATGCTTTGTCTTTGCCCAGCCTTGAATCGAACAAGCCGGACTCTTCCAAAACTTCAAGAAATTCTTTCTCTAATTTGACACGGTGTTTTTCTGGAAGAACTTTTTCTTTTGCAATTCTTGTTCTGGCGTGGAAACTCAATTTGAGGCCATACTTTTTTTCCACAGTGATATCAGGCGGGTAATTTTCCACAAATGAAATTTTGTTTTTTTTGAATCCGGCACAGCCTGTTAACATTAAAACCGCAAGAAGACATCGTACATATTTGACTGTTTGTTTTATCAGCATTTGTCCCTCCACTTAAAAGTGATAATTCAATGAGATTCCCGGAACCACATTTGATGTTGTTATTGGGTCTGTTATTTCTCCTGCTTTGTCTTGAAATCCTTGTGCGGTTCTGAATATGAGGCCCTGATACATTAATTCGCCTTTGAGAACAAGCCGATTTCCAAAACAGTGTGATATTCCGCCGCCTATACCATACGACCATCCATTAAAACGTGCGTTTGTTGTTTCATATCCTTTAACGGCTCCGTTCTTTACTTTAAGGGACGGCAAGCCAAGAGAGGCTTTTAGGTATGGATTTGTTGGCTTGGGGTTGTTGAATAATATGCTCATATTTACACTGAGCTCTTGATATGTCATGTCAAAGGGAATTCCCATCCATTCAGAATCCAGATCAGCCGTTGAAAAGGCAAATTCCCAAGACAACGAATAAGATAAATCTGATTTCATGCGCCAGCCCAGCGATACGCCATAGCCAATCCCTGGATCAGCGTTTGGAAGGACGAGAGCTTCTGTTTCATCAGCTAAGAAGGCAGAGCCGTCAAATTGTCCGCCTAATGATTGATAATTTGTCATTAATCCCATATAAAATTCATATGACTTGCTCTTAATTTCTTTGATTTCTTTTTCTGCAATGTTTAATTCTCTCTCAACAAAGTCTTCGTCAAGAATATTGGAAGACAAAGAGCCTTTCAGGTGATCAGCATAATATGACAAACCGTGGCGCAGCAATTTATTGAGGTTTTCTTCATGATATTTTGACACGTCGAAACCGCTTCTTTTTGACTCCAAAACTTTTATAAACACCCCTTTGCCGTCGGTCTTGCTCGACTCTATAAATTCCAATATTGCTTTTGCCTGAGCAGATTGACCCCAGCCCATATGTTCTGTTAAGCAGAGATAATGTATTTTGATTGTTAGGGGTTTTTTGCCCTCTTCTTTTGGCAATAACTGCCTGTAATATTTCAGAATTGATTTTTCTACGCCACCTTCCAAATATATGGGCTTTCTTTTGTTGAAAAAACCAAGCCGTGCTATTCCGATATCGTCTTTATGTTTTCGCAGGTCTGCGATCTCGTCGATATAATAATTTTCATTCAACACTTCGCCTTCATTTAACAAGCCGACCACCAGCCCGTTTATTCTTTTTTCCGACGGGGCTCCAACCCATCCGTCTCTTCCAGAATTGTGGCGGGATGCCTTACATAATCCTCCACATCCAACAAGAAGAAAAACGGACAATAAAAAACACCTCAACAAAATCATATTTTTGATGAATGCCATAAAAAACACCTCCTGTGTAAACCGGGAACACGATTCCAAATATTCGCCGGGTCTTGAGTTGCATTTCCATTCAAATGATAAGGGAGCATATCTGCAATAAAATGCCCCACTTTGCCAAATATACCACAAGGAGGCACAACATTGTATGACCCCATATTAACCGCCAATGTAAATTGTTCTTTGCTCGTGCTTATTTTCGCACAAATGGCCAAATCCTGTATTGTATGAAATTGCTCTTTTTGAACCACGGGGGAAAAGCTCTCACGAGAGGAGGAAGGGAGGCTGGAAGACATAGAACAAACAACAATAGAATTCGTCCAAATGATGCATAAAAACGGCCTGAACACCGAACAAATCCATTCTTATACCAATCTGCCTATAGGGAAGATTGAAAAGACACTGGCTGGATTTTGAGCTCCTATTTCATCACACTCAAGGAATACAGGGGGGAATACAGGGGACACTGGAAGTTATGCAGTTATATTAACAATGCTTGCTTTAACTCACTGTCACCTTCAACGATTTCTCTCCCTATGTCCACCAATGACCCCACTGACTGCCGCGTTATTTTAAATTTTTCTGCCATATCAATCATTTTCTCATTTCCATAATGAACTGACACATATCCTATTATTGCTCTGAGCTTCTTACCTCGTCTTGTCGATTTTCCTGGCTTTGTCATTTCTTTTTCATCAATCTTTGTCTCCTCTATCACACGCTTCTTTATTTGTTCATAATTCAATCTTTTGACAACGTCTTCTTCCTTCTCCTCTTTTATTATGCTTTCCACAAAATCTCCATCTCCCAATATCCGTGTGTCATAGCTTTCCAGATCAGACTCTTCTCGCCCCTTGAGCACTTCCCAACCCCCTGCACTTCTCACTAGCGCTCCACCAGATAAATCCTTTTTTATTTGTTGCCTTTCTTTCAAATACGACAGATATCCTTTTCTGGCTGTTTTTAC
>JANQER010000143.1 GCA_028278255.1 Elusimicrobiota bacterium
CTCAAGCTTTTCCAGCTGAGGCTGGGGTTGTTTTGAGCGCTGTTGTGACACTGGGGATCTTTGTTTTTGCATTCCATCAGCAAGTATTTGATTTAAACACACTGCAAAAACGACCAGCCGCATTAAAAGATTATGGACAGGTGGCTGTGATTGGCTTGGCCATGACAGCGTGTTATGTGCCGCTCATGGGATACTTGTGCATGGCCGCTGTTGTTTCTATTAAAACATTGCTGGCACTTGGGGCGCTGGCCTTGCTCAGCTCATCTGCCGTGCATCTGAAAATTGACGAAACCAAGATCCAGCGCGCTAAGCTTTCTTTATTAAAACAACAAGCTGAGAAAACAACACATGAAGAGTCTTTAAATTTTATCCATGGCATTCGAATTAATGACCTTATGCCAGTGGTTAAAAACATCAGACTTCAAGATTTCACCACGGAAAACCTGCCGGCTATTTTAGAACACGCTGCCATGGAGATTGGCCGGGCTCATGGCCAGGGCCTGTCTGCTGTTTCAGGGGAGAAAATTCCTTCTGCCATATTGTCGCCAATCATACAAAAAGAACGCGCACAAACATTAACCATGGCTGGGAAGAAAAACCATATTCAAGACCTGGCTTATGCCTATGCCGCAGGCATGGCTGATGCCAAAGCAGAAGCGCAGCCAACCCAATCACTGTGGTCAAATCTATTGCCAAAACGCAATTTAAAATTAACCTGTCTGCCTGAAAACATGGAGGATGTCTCCGGCCAGGCCCTGTCTCATATGATGACAGACATCACAAATGCCTTGAGATCACAGAACACAGAAGCGCTTCAAAAAATCCGCGTGATTTCTTCTGCCAAGGAACCAACTGTCAGACAGCAGCTTTCGCAGGCCTTGACCAAACTGGGAGAAGAATTTGATCCTGCAGCGATTAGCCGGATCCGAATCCTTAAACAATCATCTGTGGCCAATGACCAAGGCCGCATCATGATCTCAAAAGTCGCTGCGCAAGAGCTTCCGAAATTTTTAAGTTTCCTGTGGCACATTTTCGTCAAAGTCAAAGTGCGCACACATTCATTAAGCATGATAGACATGGAGGATGCCAAAGACCAAGTGATCTTTGTCTTAATCAGCCTGATCACCGGCCAAGCCACAAAGCCAATGCTGCGCAAGCAATTGGAAATCACCCAACTCATCAACCTCCAAGCATAACGAATTGGGGTCAGACCCCAACTAAATTAACTAAATTTGGCTATCGCATCACCAACGAAAAATCGCCCGATAAATCGGGCAGCTACAAAAAAACGCTAAACAATAACTCAATAACGCATTATATTGTGTTAAATTTGGAATTTACCTTTTATGCTGGGGACATGAGGGATTCTTTAACATAAGGATAATACCATGACTCACAAACAGGAACGTGTTCTCATCGTGGATGATTTACCGGAAGTGTTGGATCTTTTGGTGCGTACGATTCGGCAGTCAAATTCATTTTGTTCAGTGGAAGCCGCACGCACAGGAAAAGAAGCTTTAACCCGCATGTCTATGTCCCCGCCAAATATTCTGCTATTGGATTATCATTTGCCGGACAAGAATGGATTGGAAATCTGTGAATCCGTGAAACATGTGCCGTTTTTGTCTTCTATGAAAATCTTTGTGATGAGCGGGCCTTTGCCCATGGAGCTGCAAACCCGGCTTCAGCAGGCAGGGGTCAAAGGATTTCTCACAAAACCCATCCGCCCGGCCCTGCTCACACAAATGCTCGGCCTGCCCAAATCAAAAAAACCTGTGACAGCCTGATATCCCGCAGGGATATGCCCCTCTGATCTGTAGGGAACAGTCGCGACTGTTCCCTACAAAAAACATCTTGATGTATCAGATAAAGGATGATATATTAATTTTATGGTTTCGATGAGTGAAATTCATAAAACAGCAGCGCAATTGGGTCAGCGTGCCAATGCTGAAGCAGTCATTCTGTTTGGCTCGTATGCACGAGGAAATCCGAATGAAAACAGTGACGTAGATTTTCTCATCATTGCTGAAAGCTCTCTGCCTCGATTTAAGCGCTCTCCTGCGCTTTATCATTGGCTCCGCCCTCATCCTTTTGCCATGGATCTTTTGGTTTACACGCCCCAAGAGATAAAAAAAGAAAAAGACTCCCCTGTTTCTTTTATTTCATCTGTTTTGTCAGAAGGGAAATCCATTTATGCCCGACCTCATTGAAACAGCCCGCCAATAGACGGCAAAAGCCGCGAATGATCTTCTGAATGCGGATAATAATTTAAAAGCCGAGGATATTCCTTTTGATACGGTCTGTTTTCATTGCCAACAAGCCGCTGAAAAACTCCTAAAAGCATATTTGGCTGGAAAGGGCGTTGTCCCTCCCTATACCCATGATCTGATTTTGTTGTTGGAAAAAATTCTTCCTTTGGATTCATCTATTGATGACCTTCGGGGATCATTGAGTTTATTAATGCCTTACTCTATCGAAATTCGCTATCCGGATGATTGGTTTATGCCATCCCCCGACGATACCAATCAAGCCCTTGAAGCTGCCATGGCAGTACAGACATGGCTTAAATCGTCTTTCAAAGAAATCTTTTAGCTTTAGGGACTGTTGCGAAATGCTTTTTTCCTTCAAACTCCCTCTCCTGTCTCCGACGGGAGAGGGCTTCACGAAGTGAAGGGTGAGGGCCTAAATAGGCTATTTCGCAACTGTCCCCTTTAATTTTTACAATCTATTCAATATTATGATTTTTCTAGAATACGCAGAATGTCTGAAGCGGATACCATGGGAATGTTTTTAATGTTTTTTATTTCAAGCAAAGGGCCGTCGCCTGAGACAAGATAATCGGCATTGGCTTCTAAAGCACACGCAATGAACTTATTGTCATCAGGGTCATTTTTGACCACGTCCACAAAGCCTGTTTTTGACAAGACAATGGCTTCTCTTTCTACAAGATCAATGACAGACTGTATATCCGCCTCAGTCAAATGATATTTTCGATTGATGCGCGGATATCGCAACACCCTTTCCATTTCCTGCAAAATTTCTCTGGATGTGATTAAAATATAAGCATTGTCCTGCCAGGCCTGCAATAACCGCGCTGACGCGCCTTGTTTGGATATCAGTCCACTGACAAACTGATTTGTGTCCAGCACAATCTTAAGCATGTTTTCGTCTTACAGAATGGACGGCTTTATTGACATCCTTGTCAACAACAGATGAAGACAACAGAGGCGCTTTGTCTCTGATTCGGTCGAGTATTTTGAATCGTTCCTCACGTTCTTCAACCAAATGCGCGTATTCGTCTGCATTTATAATAACAACCATTGGGATCCCTGATTTTTCAACGGTATAACGAACTTTGTCTTTAAATGAACGCTTCATCACTTCGCCAAAATGAACCCGCGCCTCTACCGCTGATATTGTCTTTTGAAGCTGCATCATGACCTCCCTGCTCACAATTAATCAATATTAATTATAACTCATCAATGCTGAATTTTCAATGTTTGTGTCCTTTTTTTGTTATTTTATAATTGTTACAATAGTTATTGTTGCTTGGGATTTGGTTATTTTCAGTTTGTCCGGATTAGAATTTGTTTTCTACGAGGGAGGAGACGATGAACACATCAGCGCCTATATCTGTGAATGAGGCAGTGGCTTCATTTAAGGAAAATCCCGGTCTTTTGCTGCTGCAGTCCGGGGTGCAGCATTATGATTGGGGAAATGTCAAATTTATACCGCAGCTGTTGGGAATTAAGAATCCCAAAAATATTCCGCATGCAGAATTGTGGATGGGCACGCACGCGGATTTGCCGTCACGGGCTTGTGTGCCAGGCGGGGAAATCAGCTTGAAAGATTTGATTGATCATGTGCCTGACTTGATTTTGAACCCAGACACAGCCAGGCAGTTCAGAGGACAACTTCCCTATCTTTTTAAAGTGCTTTCAGCCGCCAAGCCTTTATCTATTCAAGCCCACCCCTCCAAACAGCAGGCAGAAGAAGGTTTTGTGAGGGAAAACAATGCCGGCATTCCTGTGGACGCCAAGAACCGCAATTATAAAGACAATAATCATAAACCGGAACTGATTGCGGCTTTGACAGACTTTTATGGATTGAATGGGTTCCGTCCCTTGCCTGACATTGCCCAGGTTTTGAAAACTGTGCCGGAATTCAGTGATTTTAAAACCGGTTTCAAACCCACGCCTGCGTCTTTGAAAAAACTTTATGAAAAACTAATGAACCTGCCTCAAGACAAAGCGGATGCTGTGCTTTGCCCGCTGATAGAGCGCTTGACCAAGCTGAACAAAAAGAAACGGTTTGGCAAGGATCAAAGAGAATTTTGGGTTTTGCGCGCAGATAAAGAATTCTCAAAAGACGGACATAAAGACAGAGGCTTGTTTTCTCTTTATCTGCTCAATCTGGTGCACCTGAAACCCGGCCAAGCCATGTACCTGCCGGCAGGGATTTTGCACGCTTATTTGGAAGGCACAGGCATGGAAATTATGGCCAATTCCAATAATGTGCTGCGCGGCGGATTAACGCCTAAACATGTGGATGTGCAGGAACTTTTGAATAGTTTGGTGTTCGATGGGGGTACCCCTGATATTATTGAAGGCGCTCAAACAAAAAATGCCACAGAATGCGTTTATGCCACGCCTGCCAAAGAATTTGAGCTGCGCCGGATTGATATTTCAAAGAACAAAATACACCACAATGAATGTGCGCACAGCGCAGAAATTTTGATTGTGACCGGGTTGTCCCGCAAAGCCAAGCTCAGCGTGTCTTTTAATCATCAGACCCTTAAATTGTCCCTGGGCCAAATGATCATGGTTCCTCAAGGCACTGCTTATTCATTGAACACCACCGGAAAATCAACTATTTACAAAGCTGTGGTCCCTCAATCTCAACTGTCTTCTCCCTCTGGACAGAAACCCATGCTTTCTTTCCGCGGCAGACAGCCAATGCCTTTGGCTTTTGGCACAAGCGGGCTCAGAGGGCTTGTGACTGACATCACGGATTTGGAAGCTTATATCAACACATTGGGCTTTATGGATTATTTGGCGGAAATCGGGGATGTGGTCAAAGGAGACACTGTGTGCATGGCCGGGGACCTGCGGCCCAGCACAGACAGTCCCAAACGCAGTATTATGCGGGCTGTGGCGCGCGCCATTCACGACGCAGGATTAAAACTTGACTATTTGGGCAAAATTCCCACGCCAGCCCTTTGTTTTTATGCCATGCAAAAAGGCCACCCCAGCGTGATGGTCACAGGCAGTCACATCCCTTTTGACCGGAACGGCATTAAATTCAACAAAAGCACAGGTGAAATTTTAAAATCCGATGAACCCGGTATTTTGGAAGCAGTGAACAATGTGCGGCTGGCAGAATACACGCGGCCCAGCCGAGATTCTTTGTTCGAAGACAATGGCATGTTAAAGAAACCCGCTGTCATGCCTTTGCCGCCGGGAAATGACCGGGCCAGGGACTACTATATTCAACGGTATTTGAATTTCTTCCCTGCCCAAGGACTAAAGGGGAAACGTATTGTTTTTTATCAGCATTCAGCTGTGGGCCGTGATTTGATTGTGGATCTTTTAAAAAAACTAGGCGCTGACGTGGTGCCCATGGGGAAAAGCAACCAATTTATTCCCATTGACACAGAAGACATCAGTGAAGCCAAGCTGAAAGAGCTTCAAAGCCTGGTGAACAAAGCGCAAAAAGCGCGCAAAAAAGTGGATGCTCTGGTGTCCACAGACGGGGACAGTGACCGGCCTTTGGTGGTGGGCGTGGATGCCAAAGGAAAAGTCAAATTCTTTGGCGGAGATCTGCTGGGCACTGTGACAGCGGATTATTTGAATGCTGATGCCATTTCCGTGCCCATCAGTTCCAATGACGCTGTGGATCTTCATTTTGCCAAGAGAGAAGCCGTTGTGACCAAAACGCGCATTGGCTCTCCCCATGTGATTCAGTCCATGCAAAACGCAGAATATTCTGACAAGTCCAATGCCATAGTGGGATGGGAAGCCAATGGCGGATTTTTGACCGGCTCCACGATTGAGCGGCGCGGTAAGTTTTTAAAAGCCCTTCCCACGCGGGACGCAGTTCTGCCGATTTTGTCCGCGCTTTATGCCTGCACGGAAAAAAACAGCTCTTTGGTGGATTTGTTCTCTCAGCTGCCGCCGCGGTTCAGCAAAGCCGGCCTTTTGGACAATTTCCCCAAAGAGATCAGCCGGTCCATGATCAGCACTTTTTCTCCCAAAGACCCGCATGTGACCCAATCTGACTTTTACAAAAACCATGTGGCATTGTTTTATGATGACGGCCGGTGCGAAAACGCCCCGGACATTGTGGCCGCTGAGCGGATGACTGTTCAAAAAGAACTAAAAAAATATTTCCCGTCGGAAAAAGGATTCGATGAGATCACGCGCATCAACACAATTGACGGGATTCGGATTTATTTTAAAAACAATGATGTGGCGCATATCCGTCCCTCGGGCAATGCCCCGCAGCTGCGGATTTATGCTGTGGCAGACACCCAAAAACGCGCAGATGACATTGTGAAAATGGGTTTGAAAGAACGCCATGGCATTTTACGCACCATTGAATCAAAAATCAAAGGCCATCACGGGTGAATGACCAAACCATTCTTAAAAACATCTCTTTGACTTACCGTCTCCTGCAAAAGGGGAACACGCCTGATGTGATCGGCATTGTGTCCGGAAGCGCTTCTGCCAAAATCTTTTGGAAAAAAGTTTTAAACAGGAGCCAATCCTTCTTTAAAGAAAAGAAAACCCTGTCATTTCATGAAGACCTGCCAGTGAACCAGGCGTTCGGTCTTTTGCTTCTTTGGCAGCGGCTGAAAAAACACATCACATCTTCCGTCGAAAAAAAACAAAGTCGCAAAAACGCATGCGATGCTCTGGTGGCTTTTGTTTTTGGCGATGGGGTCAGGTCCACCCCTTTTACAGAAACCGATAATGCACAAAAGCCGGCTATTATGACTTTTGCACAAACCAGCACAGGGAAAAGGACCCGGTACATGTCCATGGTTGAATTGGCCATGGGATTTTTTATCCCAGTGCAGCAGTATTTAAAGCGTTCAGGTTTCAAAGGCCTGGTGGTCAAATGGGGGGATGAAATTCAGATTCCCTCTTCTGATCTTTCCGGAAAAGACACATGCTTAAAAAACGCGGATGTGGTGCGGTTTGTGTCCATGCGCACAATGAATGAAGATGAAGCCATGAACAAAGATTGGATGGGCATTGATGCACAAGGACATATCACGCGTTTTATTCCGCGGCGGCCTTTGGCTGATATGGAAAAATTAGCAGACACAGGTCTTTTGCATCGTCGAAACGGACAACTTTACGGCGGCGTGAATTTGGGATCCGTGGCTGTTTCCTACGATCTGCTGGAGGCTCTTTTAAAAGAATTTAAAAAAGAAGTGAATGACCCTGCGGCAGACAGGTCCATGCGCCCTTGTTTGGACCCGGAATTTTTCACTGCCTTGACCATTGCGGTGATCAAAGACAAAGAGGAACGGCAAAATGCCTGGCAAAAAGCCATTCAAGAAAGCCCTGATGTACAAAAACTAAGCACCTGTTTCCCGGACATCACGGCCCGTCTTGAAAAAGTGGTCCGTCAATTTGAACAAGCACATAAGCGAAAACCAAAAATAATGGCCATGGATTTTCAAAAACCCTACTGGGGAGACATTGGCCAGCACAAAAAAATCCATGATTTTTATATGGCGCTGAATGCGCCCGGCGCCAAAGGGGACATAGCGCGCGCACTT
>JANQER010000192.1 GCA_028278255.1 Elusimicrobiota bacterium
GCCTCAAAGGGGCCTCATTTCGTGCCCGCAGGGCACCAATTTCATGCAGACAAACTTTTTATTCAACCAACTTCTTCATTTCCCTGACCGCTTGTTCAAGGCCCACAAAAACAGAACGCGCAATAACAGAAAAACCGATATTCAGCTCATGCATGCCTGTGATATGCGCCACAGGCTGCACATTTTTGTAATCAAGCCCATGCCCGGCATTGAGTTTAAGTCCCAATTGAACAGCGGCGTCTGCCGCCTGATGAATTTTTTTCAACTCCTCAGCCTGAGCGTCCCCCTTGGCCTCTGCGTAATTCCCCGTGTGAATTTCCACAGCATCAGCCCCCACATCTTTAGCGGATTGAATTTGATTGGTCTTGGGATCAACAAAAAGACTGACCATAATTCCCTTTGACTTGATTTTTTGGCACACCTCGCGCATGCGGCTCATCTGCCCATGCACATTCAGTCCCCCTTCGGTTGTTAATTCCTGCCTTTTCTCAGGCACCAAACAAACGCTGGCCGGTCTGATCACACGAACAATGCGAATCATTTCTTCAGTCGGCGCCATTTCAAGGTTCAGCCGCACTTTCAAAATTTTACGCAAACCAGCCACATCCTTGTCCTGTATATGCCGGCGGTCTTCGCGCAAATGAACCGTAATGCTGTCAGCCCCGCCTGCCACCGCCGCATGAGCCGCATTCATCACATCCGGTATGTCCCCACGCCGGGCTTCACGAATCGTGGCCACATGATCAATATTGATTCCCAGTAAAGGCATAGATTGCTCCAGTTTGACAAATTCAAAATAAAAAACGTGTGAATAAGGGAAAAGGGGAAATAGGAAAAATGGTATTGGGTTTTAATAACTTATCTGTTTCCCACTCTTCCCTGTTTTCCCTCTTTCCTTGATGACACACTTATTTGCATGTCTGCTTCTTAACGATTTCAGCCAAGGTGTCGGCATATTCTCTGACTTGGGCACTGTCCGGGCCTTCAACCATAATGCGCAAAAGAGGTTCAGTTCCTGAATGACGAATCAGAACTCGGCCCGCTTTCCCCAAAACACCTTCAATCTCTTTTCTCTTCTGATCAAAACCGGTTATTGCGCTCACAGGTTTTTTTTCACGCATAGGCACATTCACCAAAATTTGCGGATAATGCACAGCCAAAGACGCCAAAGAAGAAAACGGACTGTTGCTGGCGCGTAAGATGCGCAAAACCTGCAAAGCCGTCAGAAACCCGTCTCCTGTTGACAAATAATCGCGAAAAATAATATGCCCGGAGGATTCACCGCCCAAAACCGCCCCTGTTTTTTCCAAAGCCTCCCACACATATTTGTCGCCCACAGGGGTCTGTACGGTCTGGATATCCAATGCGTCAAGCGCACGAATCAAACCCAAATTGGTCATAATCGTCACAACAACCGTGTTTTTTGTCAAACACCCTTGCGCTTTTAAAAAGCGGGCTGCCAACAAAAGAACAGAATCCCCGTCTTGCTTGCGTCCCTGCTCATCCACAAAAATGGCCCTGTCGCAGTCACCGTCAAACGCCACCCCCAAATGCGCTTTCCGGCGTTTGACCTCTTCTGCCAATTTTTCCGTATGAAGCGCGCCGCAGCCAAGATTAATATTGCGGCCATTGGGCTTTGCTGACAAAATAAACACATCAGCCCCCAATGCGCTAAAAAGAGATTTGGCAATAAAAGAAGCTGCCCCATTGGCGCAATCAAGCACCAAACGAAACCCATGCAAGTTCATGTTCTGAGGCCAGGTGCGCAAAAGAAATTTAACATACTCAGAAGAAACAGATTTGTCTACCTTGGCAAAACGTGTCCGCGAATGCCCATTCTTTTTTTGAAGAGATTTGACTTGACTGTCCTTGTCATCCTGTAAGACTTTTCTTTCAATTTCAATTTCCATCTCTTCTTTTAGTTTTGTGCCTGTGCCGTTAAAAAATTTGATGCCGTTAAATTGAGCGGGATTATGAGAAGCTGATATCACAGCACCTGCGGTCAAAGAACGAGATTGAATGAGCGCCGGCACAGAAGGAGTCGGCAGCACCCCGCCGTCAATGACATCAAATCCAGCTTCATGCAGCCCTTGTGAAAGCGCCTCCTGCAAAGAAGGTCCGGATTGCCGCGTGTCCCGCACAACAAGGATCGAACGTTGGCCGTTCACATGCCGGCCCAAAGCCTGTCCGGCAAACTGCCCCAACCGCCTCACAAAACCTGAAACCAAAGGCCACTCTCCAGCCACCCCACGTATTCCATCCGTTCCAAATAAACGCTTCATAAACCATCCTTAGCAGACAACCACGGATGAACACGGATAAACACGGATAAAAATTTTAAAAACAATATTTTTATCATTTTTTATCCAAATTGTTTTTTTCAGTGTTCATCCGTGGCTTCATGTTTTTCTTTTATTTTTGTAATGCTTTAAATGACGGTAAATTCCACGGCGCTGTTACCTTTTTATCGCTGATATAGAGCACAAGCCACAGTAAAACAGCCAGCAGCAATGCCATTGTTTTTAATTTCCACCGAGATTTAAACCAGTTCATCATATTTATTTTTGATTTTAGATTTGCGACTGCGCTAGCGAGAAGTGTCGCCGCGCAGCGACCGATTTTTGATTAAAAACCGCACAAAAAAGATTATAATCTCCGCTGAATGAGCGTCATTTGTTTTTAGATTTCAAATCGCAAATCGGCGATCTAAAATCAAAAATTACACGCGATTTCCCCATCGTCTGATGAGGCCCTGTTCACTCATGGTGCGATAAAAATCTTTTAGTTTTTCTTTCAGCTCATCCAATTCCACATTTCTTTCTATCCGTCCCTCTCTCGCCACAGACACAGCCCCTGTTTCTTCGCTGACCACCAACACCACGGCATCCGATGTTTCAGTCACGCCAATGGCCGCTCTGTGGCGTGTGCCCAAAACGCGGGAGATACCAGGATCATTGGACAAAGGCAAAACACATCCGGCGGCCACAATTCGGTCTTCACGAATAATCACAGCGCCGTCATGAAGGATGGTGCGTGGATGGAATATGGTCAATAAAATATCCCGGCTCACTTCCCCGTTCACAAATGTGCCGGTTTCAATATAATTACGAAGCCCTGTTTCCTGCTCCAAAACAATCAGCATCCCGATCCGGCTTTCAGAAGCCTCCCGCAAGGCCAAAATGATTTCATTCACAAAATTCAATTCTTCCGGGAGAAGAATGCGCCCTAACTTTTGGCTGCCCAATTGCGCCAAAAGGGACCTTAGCTCCGGCTGAAACACCACTGCCAGAATCACAGCCCATGCCAGCCAAAATGTCTGTAAAATCCATCCCAGAGTAGGGAGCTGAAAAACTTTCTGCACCACAAAAGTGGCCACAGCCAGCACCACCAAGCCCCTCAGCACCTGAACCGCACGCGTGCCCCGGATCAGCAAAAGCACCTGATAAATAATACAAGCCACCAATGCAATATCCACCAGGTGGATCAAGTACTTTTTCCAGATAAGGATGAGGAGATCGAGCATAACGTTAATTCATTTGTCGTAGGGGCGCTGCTTGCCTGCGCCCGTTCAGATTGAACGCAATAATTTAATAATGATCATTTTATATATCGTCTCGATTCAACCATTTCATACATTTAGTTTGAATGGTTTGTCTGCAAGGGCGCAGGCAAGCAGCGCCCCTACGACTTCCGTATCAGTACATTATCAATCAGCCGGGTTTTGCCTGCAAAGACAGCCGCTGCCACAAGGGCGTTTCCTGTCACACGCGTCAAAGGTTTTAATGTGGAAGGCTCCACCACGCTCAAATACTGAATGCGCAAGCCACGGGCTTTGCGCAAAACGACCTCAGCTGCCCGGCGAACCTCTCTCTCAGACACATAAGACTTGGATTTTATCACTTCCTCAGCAGCACGTAAAGCCGAATAAATATTCACAGCAGCCAAACGCTGAGCCCTTGTCAGATAGCTATTCCGGCTGGAAAGAGCAAGGCCGGACTGTTCCCGCACAATAGGGCACCCCACAATTTTCACAGGCAGATGAAGGTCCTGCACCATTCTCTCGATGACACGAAGCTGCTGGAAATCTTTTTGGCCAAAATAGGCCCGCGTGGGCAAAACCAATTGGAACAATTTTGCCACCACTGTGGCCACTCCGCGAAAATGTTTTGGACGGAAAGCCCCGCAAAGAGGCTTGGACAAATCATCCACGGAAATCCAAGTATTAAACCCTTTTGGATACATCTCCTGCTCCCGCGGACAAAACAAAACATCCACGCCATTTTCCCGGCAAATCCGTTTGTCACGGAAAAACGGCCTTGGGTATTGCGCCAGATCTTCCTTGGGCCCGAACTGGGACGGATTCACAAACAAAGAGGCCGCCAGCACACTGTTGTCTCTGCGCGCCTTTTTGATAAGAGACACATGCCCCTGATGCAAAGACCCCATGGTGGGAACAAAACCAATGCTTCTCCCTTGTTTTTGCCATTTGATGGCCAGCGCCTGCATTTTTTGTAACGATCGAACAATAATCATGATAAAGATTTTAATTTTAGATTTGCGAGTGTACCCCCAACTTATTTATATTCTATATTATTTTCATATTGCCAACAAATTCCACTTTCTGTACGCAAACACCACATTCACGGTTCGTCCCTTATAAAAATAACTTGCTTTAGTGGTTGTCCTGTTCGATTGGAGGTGCTAGAATAGTACGACTTTAATTTTACAGCAAAGGAGTTGCTATGTTACATGAACCCTCAGTGTCGTCAGGGCCGGATCATGCGTCAGGGTACAAAACGCGCGTCGGCATGTATATGTTTATTGTTTATGCACTGGTGTATGCCGGTTTTGTGATCATTAATCTCTGCAGTCCGCTTTTAATGGAAAAAATTATTTTATTCGGGATGAATGTGGCCACAGTCTATGGGTTCGGGCTTATTGTTTTTGCCTTGATTTTGGCTCTCATCTATAACAACATGTGCGCAAAAGAAGAAGACAAATACAACAATCCCATGAATCAGAAAGGGGGGCAATAATGTCTATCATGCCTATAGTCTTATTTGTCGCTTTTGTGGCAGTGGTTCTTTATCTGTCATTTTATTTTGCGAAAAAAACACAGGGGTCAAAAGGGTATTTTGCCGCAGGCGGAGAAATCCACTGGTCTGTGAATGGCATTGCCTTTGCCGGTGATTATTTGTCAGCTGCCTCGTTTCTGGGCATTTGCGGCATGATCGCAGTCGTCGGGTTTGACGGGTTCTTATACTCAATCGGGTATCTGGCCGGATGGATTGTGGCGCTGTTTGTCGTGGCAGAGCCACTCAAGCGTTTGGGAAAATACACATTCACGGATGCGCTGGATTCAAAATTTAATTCCAAAGGCATTCAGCTTTTGGCTGCCATCAGCACGCTGGTGGTTTCTTTGTGCTATTTGATTCCTCAAATGGTGGGAGCAGGTGTCCTTGTCACACCTCTTTTGGGACTGCCCCATTACGTGGGGGTCATCATGGTGGGCGCCATTGTGATCACTATTGTGGCCACTGCCGGCATGGCGTCAACCACTTATGTGCAGTTTCTCAAAGGCGGGCTTCTCATTATCTTCTCAACAGTGCTTTGCCTTGCTTTGTTCATCCGCGGCATCAGCACAAAACCTGCCCAAGGCGGGAAAGTCCCTTTTTATGAATACGCCACACTGGAAGCCAAAACAGTGGACCAGCAGGTGATTCCCACAAATGGAAAACATGCCTTCCTGGATCAAATTGATCACAGAGGCCTGACATTTGTTAAACTATCAAAGGAAAGCAATGTCTCCTGGTGGATAAAAAACACTGACCCAAATGGCGCTGTTGTTTTAAAAGAAGTCCAAACCGAAGTCAAAACATCCAATGGGAAATATCTGATTAACGGAAAACCAGCCACAAACAACAGCCAGCTTCGCCAAGTGGGGAACCTGATCAAAATCGGCGGGGAAGAGGAGGACGCGTCATCTGGCATCAGCACAGGGTCCTTGAATCCTTTTAAGTTTTTGGCTGTTTTTTCACACAAAGACACGCTTGTGCAAAGATGGAAAAAAACTTCTTTTAAACACAACGGCGATCATGTCAGTGTTTATTATCCGGTTGAAACCACAGGCAATAGATTGATGCGTCCGGGCATTAAGTTTAAAGTAGAAGGCACGCCTCTTCAGAAATTTGATTTCGTTTCCCTGATGCTGGCATTGTTTTTTGGGACAGCGGCTCTGCCCCATATTTTGATACGCTACTATACAGTGAAAACCCCTGCGTGCGCCAGGAAATCAACAATCGTGGCCATTGCGTCAATCGGGTTTTTCTATATACTGACATTGTTCATGGGACTGGGCGCACTGGCCAACGGCGTGCTGAACCCGGCCACAAGCAATATGTCAGCGCCGCTTTTGGCGCGCTCGTTCGGGACATTCTTGTTCTCAGCCATTTCAGCCATTGCCTTTGCCACAGTGCTGGGCACAGTCAGCGGGCTTATTGTGGCTGCTTCAGGCGCTATTGCGCATGACTTATTTGACCGATTCGGAGGGGTCCTCCAGTCGGACAAACAAAAAGTGTTTGTGGGAAAAATAGCGGCTTTTGCTATCGGCATCATTGCGATTATCCTGGGAATTGTTTTTAAGGGGATGAATGTGTCCTTTTTGGTGGGATGGGCATTTGCCATTGCAGCGAGCGCCAATTTGCCTGCCATTGTCATGGTTTTGTTTTGGAACAAAACCACCTCAAGAGGGGTTGTGGCCTCTATTATTGTGGGCATTGTATCAGCCATTGGGCTGATATTGATCTCGCCCAGCATGTACCTGCGGTACGGGCTGGACCCGGCCACAGCGCCAATTCCTTTTAGCAACCCGGGCATCATATCAATCCCGCTTAGCTTTATCACACTGGTGGCAGTGTCTTTGCTCACACCAAGCAAAAGAGCAAAGAACAACATAGCTGCAAGTGCATGAGAAATGGTTTGTTTGAGAAAAAAACAGGGGACGTTCTGAAAATCAGAACATCCCCTGTTTCATAATAAATAACTGTTTTTAAAAAGGCAGCTTAACACCCATTTGGATATTGGTGGAATGCCTTGTTTCACTGCCGGCGGCCAGCTTGTATTGGGTGCCCAAATCTGCCACTTCCAGCATCACTGTGACCTTTTCTTTCAATAAATACCCCACATTGCCCATCACAGTGGTGTTTTTGGAGCGTCCGTTCAATGCAATGTTTTGGTCCTTTGGGTTATCAACGCCATAAACAATATTAAACCAAAGCGTGGGAGAAGATTTTATCTTAAGGTCAATAAACCCGCCGCTTGCTTTCACCGGAGTTGACCCATAACCGAAATTGCCAAGGCCGCCCAAATAGTCAGAAAGATTTTGACCGGTCCACACAACACCGTTGAGTTTAAAAGATGAAAAAGGCACGCTGAACCCAGCGATCATAAGATCCACATCACCATATTGATCTGTGGTGGTGTTGCGCCATTTACCATAAGAACCTGCAGCGCTTAGTTTAACGCCTGACACTTTGGTCTCTGCTTTGATCTGAATAGCCGGCTGAGCAGCATGAGTGCCTGCAGCGTCCGTGAGTTTTGCGGACGGCCGCGCCACAGCCGCATGCAAACGCGTGTCACCGCTGGTTGTAAAAGACAAACGCATCTGCGGCGTGCGCCCCCACAGATTGCCTGAGTTGCGTAAAAAATAATCATTAATGGTGTCTGGGAATTCAAGAGTGGTGAGATACCAGGTTTGCCCAACCAACAAATCAACTTGATCATAATTCACATTGATATTAGCATGCCTCAGTCTCAAATCACTGGATGTCCCGGCTTTTCCTGCAACCACACTTTCAGACAAACCAATAAAATCAGTTTCAATTTTACCCGTTATAGAACACCCGTCGGATATATTAAAGCCCAGTCTTGTGCCTCTGGCAGAAGCCCTGAAAGACCGGCCTGTTCTGCCGGCCTGGGTGGTGTAAACACGGTAATTATTGACCAGAGTCCCATGACTTGACACCATAAAGTCGGTTTTTAACAAGCCGTAAATCTCCACTTTATATTTGGAACTGACAATTTCCGCCATAACGAACTGAACAGACAAAAACAAACAACCCATCAACAAAACCAACCCCTTTTTCATAAAAAACCCTCCTCATTGGCGTATAGAGTAACATTTATTGTTATTGAAATGCTTTGGCGTAGAAGGATAATATTTTGTTCTGATAATCCTGGCCTGCGACTTGTGCGGATTCGCCATGATCAGCGCCTTGAATTGTCCAAAGGGTTTTTGGCTCTTTGGCCTTGGCAAAAAGGCGTTTCCCCTCGCTTTCAGGCATTCGCGAATCTCTGTCGCCCTGAATCAAAAATACAGGCCGCGGGGCAATTTTGTCAATGTGATAAATGGGAGACATTTTTTCAGGATCAAACCCCAAACGCCATCGCACCACACACAAAGTAATAGGCACAAAAGGAATGCGGGGCAGCTTATAAAACAATTTGGCAAAGCGTGTCACAGCCTCATTGTAGCTCGTAAAAGAACTCTCAGCCACAACAGCCTCAATATCAGGACAACTGGCTGCCACAGACATAGACACAGCGCCTCCCATGGAAAGGCCATACACAGCCAATTTCTTGGATTCCGCAGATTTGTTTTCTTTGACATACCGGATGGCGGCTTCCAAATCACGTGCTTCATAGGTGGTCAGGGAAGTGCGCGTGCCGCCGCTGTCGCCATGGTTCCTGAAGTCAAAATAAAATAAATTGTAAAGACCTTTTTGATTTAAAAAAACAGTGCCTGGCAATATATCAGACTTGTTGGCGCCCCATCCATGGCACACCACAATGGTTGTGTCAGACGATTCAGGTGACGGCACAAACCAACCTGACAAAGACATTTTGTCTTCTGTTTCAAACACCACAGATTCATAAGGCAAACCGAAAGTGGCCGGAATGGCGGCAATGGGAAACCGCTGGAGCTTGATCACCAGCCCGGAAGAAAACCAGCCCCAAAACACAACCAAAACAACCAGCAGCACAAGCAGAATACAGGTCATTCGCTTTATCCCGTGTAAAATGTCATCAGGTGAAATCATTGGACAATTTTTCAATCATACACCTGCGCAGGACCTGGGAATTTTTTTCCCTTCACATCCAGCTTAAATTTCTTCACAGCCTGAGAAGCCTCTGCGCGAAGAGACGCATAGTGCCTGACAAATTTCGGCGGCGTGCCTTCGGACAAACCCAGCAAGTCATCCAGTACCAACACCTGCCCGTCACAATCCAAGCCTGCGCCGATCCCAATCGTCGGAATTGACACGGCATTTGTGATATCACGGGCCAATGCGCTGGGCACTGCTTCCAGCACCAAAGCAAAAACACCTGCTTCCTCTAATGTTTTGGCCTGATCCAATATATCCTCGGCCTCATGAGAATCACGCCCATGCACACGATAACCGCCTTTCATATAAACAGACTGAGGCGTCAAACCCAAATGGCCCATCACAGGGATATTGGAATCAATAAGGGCCTTGATAGAAGGCAGTATTTTCTGGCCTCCTTCCACTTTCACGGCCTCAGCCCCGCCAGCCTTGATCAACCGGCCCACTGACCGCACGGCTTCCCGGGGATCAAACTCATATGTCAAAAATGGCATATCTGCCACGAGCAAAGCCCTTGAATTGCCTCGTTTGACTGCCTTTGTGTGGTGAAGCATGTCTTCCAAAGTCACTGCCAATGTGTTCTCATAACCCAGCTTAACATTGCCCACAGAATCGCCCACCAAGACCACATCAATCTCATGCTGATTCAAAAGCCGCGCCATGGCCGCATCATAGCAAGTCAGAGCCACGATTTTTTCACCTTTTTCCTTCATCTCCCGCAACGACACTGTGGTTATTTTTTGCATATAACTCCTTTTTTCACTCCTTGCCCCCTCATTGATATTTATAAAGTCTAATCCTTTGAGATGAATCTGTCAATTGATGACAATAATATTTGACTGTTTTTCCTGTTTTTGGGTCTCTGAATCCAGGGGCCAGCTCCCTCAAAGGCTGAAGCACAAATTTTCTTTTCCGCCATTCAGGATGCGGAATCGTGAGTGTTTTGGCAGACAGGCGCTTAGAACCGTAAAACAAAATGTCTATGTCAATTTCCCGCGCCTGCCAATGCCCCCTTTTTATTCTCCCAATCTTGATTTCCAGATTTTTAAGCTCCGCCAAAAGGCACACGGGACATAACCCGGTTGAAATTTTGACAACCATATTTAAAAAGTCTTTTTGCCTGACGCCGACAGAAGATGTGTCGTAAACAGATGACAATTTTGTGAGTTTTGTAAAGGATATCTGCTGAATGCCCTGAAGCGCTTTTTGCAGATAAGACACCCGGTCAGGGACATTGCTCCCCAAACTCAAAAACACATTGTTTTCTCTATGAGTTTTTTTTTTCATAAGGAAAAAGGGAAAAAGAATGGTTTTATAAAATAATGCATATTTGATATATTGTGACAAAATAAAAGGACTTTGGGGACAGAACAATGGGAATACTTCTCGCGGTCATCCTCTTGCTGGCCATTGGCGCTCTAGCAACATGGCTGGTAATGAAAAAGCAGCAGCACAAAAGAGCCATCCTTAAGATGGCCAGGCGCAATGGATTCACTTACCTGGGCAAAGACATGGACGGGATTCTCTCATTCGGCAGAGAGTGTTATCCCTTCAAATACTTTGGACATGAAAAAGTGTTCAAAACCGTTCATCACGCACATCATGTGATTCAAAAGAGCGTGGGATATGATGCTGTGATGACCTTATGTGATTACACTCTCTCTATCATGACCGGGCCGCATCAATGGATTGACCGCAGTTATACACTGATGTTATTGACATCAAAATCCTTGAATCTGCCTATCTTTTGGAGCGGTCCACGCGCACTTGACCACATCAACAAACTGCCCTCATTCAGCAATGAACTCACCACAGACATGTTCCAAAGTGCGCCACAGCCTTATTTCGTCCGCGGGGTCAATGAAGATGCCATTCGCGATCTTTTTCACAACAACATCATTCAGCTCATCAAAAATCAACCCGATGTTTTTTTAGAAGGGCGTCCAGGCCTTTTGATCTGCTATTATGCGCACGGAAACAAAAGCACCCGTTTCTCATCCATACAAGACTGGCACAAACTCCTGGACCTGGGCCCTGCCTTTCTCAATCTATTTATCCACCAATAATCTTTGGGATTAAAATACTTTTTCACAAAGAGATTTCTTGTCTACACAGCCTATACTCACCACATGTGAATTTTTGGACGCCTGAGAGTCACACTTTTTTTAAGACAAACCTGAAGAAACCATGGAGCAGGGCTGTGTCAGCGGAATGGAGATTCCAATGAAGAAAGGTGCGTCTGATTTTTTCAGCTCTTTGAGCAGGAGATAAAAAATTCAAATAATCAGCGGCCTCAAAAACCTTGAGCGCATGCTGCACCAATTGTTCCTTCTGTCCCGCAGTGACGGGCATATCTACGTCTGTTTTTATGTTTTTTTTCTGCTTTTGGTCTATAGTCCTCGGTCTGTGGTCTTCGGTCTTCTTAAGCTCATAACAACACACAGCCACGGCATGCGACAGGTTCATGGAAGGACAAGACGGATGCGTGGGGATGGTGAGAAAAGCATGGCAATGGTTGAGATATTTGTTGGTGAGGCCTGTTTTTTCTGGTCCGAACAATATGGCTATTTTTTTATTGTTTATATGGGAAGGGAGGACACAGGGGTCCTCCCCTACAACAATGCTTTGTTTCTTTAAATACTGTGACAAATCAGGGAGTTGAATCACTTCCTTTTGCAAAGTGCGGTTGCGTGTGGTGGTGGTTCCCAGAACCAAATGACAGTCATGAATAGCTTCTTGAATGGTTTTGACAGCGCGCGCTTCACGCACGATTCTTTCTGCGCCCACAGCGGAGATGGTTTCCTGCCAGACAGGCGGATAGGGTTTCACAGCCATCAAATCTGTGAGCCCAAAGTTCGCCATGGCCCTGGCAGCTGCGCCAATGTTTAATGGATTGCGTGGACGAACAAGAACAATGCGGATATTCATTTTTTTACCACAGAGCACACAGAGATTTTATCATCAAAAACACAATCAAGGCCAACCACCGCCTTTTTGTTATGTTCCAATCTTTTGTCTTTCTCAAACAAACCTTTTCTCTGTTGTCTCTGTGGTTAAATTCCTATTTATTATTTCAGCCATTTTCTAATGGCTTTATTGACTTTTTTTTTAAGCTCTTCGCCGCCGTAACGGGCCCAGTTGGCCAGAGTTCTTTTATTTTTAAACCTCTCTTCCAAAAACTTATAAAGAATCTGTTCAAAGCTGGACGCCATGCCAACGTGTGGATCCCCGATATTCCCGTTCATGGGAATAATGAATGACAAATACTCAGTCTCCAAAACATTTTTCAAGTCTTTCACCGGCAAACCCATCAGTTTCCTACGTGTGGGCGCCACATCGATTTTTAAATTTTTGACTTCCACCAAATGGCTGGCGGTGAGCCAATCTCTATTGCAGGCCACCTGCGTTTTTAAATCAATCTCCCCGCTGATAATACTGACTTCAGGATCTCTGGGGAACAACTGAGAGAGATATGGAATGGACAGCCCTTTAAACCGAATTTCCCCCTCAAAATCCATGGGCCTGGTGGGTTTTCGAATATCAAAATCAATCAAAAATTCTCCAGGCTCCTCTGACAAGATCTGTCCTTTAAAGCTGGCCTTGATGGATTCAACACCTGTTTCTTCCTCAACCAAACGGACAAATGTGCCGTCAATAGAACTGATCTCCACTTGGCCCACTGCCCGGTTGTTTTTAAGCAAAACATGGCCGTCCAAGATAGATAACTTTTGAAGAGGCAGCTGATAAACCCAAGGAGGGGCATTCCCGGAAAAAGGGCTGCGTGCGGCCGGGCCGGGCTGGTCAGCATAAAAGAAAAAACTGACTTTTGGCTCGTCTATTTTCAAAAACTGAATGACCCCTCGCCCGGCCAAGAGATTTTGAATGGGGCTTCTGACAGAAATTTCTTCTGCAAAAAATCCCGCCTGTGTGATTGGGGGCACCGGGAAATGAAGCGCCAGCTTTTCCATGGAAAAAAGCCCTCTGAAAAGATCCATATGAAATGATTCGAATTGAGCTGATTCCGCTTCTTTAAAAACAAACTGCTTTAAATAACTTTCAGCGCCGCTGGAGGCTTTTTTATTCAACGCCCAAAGCAACCCCGCCACCATGATTCCTGACACCAGCACGACCCCGCATGCAAATATCATTATTTTTTTTGTCATAAACCCTTCCTGTTATTCATTTGTCTTTTGTTTAGAATTTAGAATTTTATTTTGCCGGCACAAATTCCTGCATGGGCGCGGTTTTGCGGCCGGACCGAGTGATGGTGAAAACACCAGCAGCGCACACAAGGACAGCGCCCAACAGAGAATACATATCAGGAAACTTTTCCCAGAACAACCAATCCCAAACACCGGCCAGCAAAACAGCGGTGTAAATGAACGGTCCGATTTGTGCAGCTGGTGCGTGCCGGTGTGCACGCGTCAGAAAAATCTGCGCTGCTGTGGCAAAAACACCCAATAACAATAAAAACCCCCACAAAGACATCTCTGGCATTTTCCACACTCTGATCACAGGCACAGCAGAAAGGCCCGTGGCCAAAAACCCAAACCAAAAAACAATCCGTGAAATAGAATCAACCAGTGTCAGCCGGCGCACGCCCACAAGCGCCACTCCTGCCAAAAAACCTGAAAGCAATCCCACAACTGAAGCCATTTGAAACAGACCAAATCCCGGTTTCACTATCAACACAACGCCCAAGAACCCAAGAGGCAGTATCCATAACATTCCGGATGGAATATCCTCTTTAAGCCATATCTTGGCAATAAACGGCACAAACAAAGGCGCTGTGTATGTGAGCACAAGTGCATCAGCCAGGTGCAAATGCGCAATGGCATAAAAAGCACAATACATGGCCGCCAAACCTGAAAGGACGCGCATCACATGCACATGAAACAAATGGGGTTTGAAAATATCAGTTCCCCGGCGGACAATCAATGGAATCAAAACCAACAAACCCAAAACATTCCGGAAAAATACCACCATTTCATTGGGCAAATCTTTTGAAACCACTTTCACCATCACGCCAACGCCTGAAAAAAAAAGCGCTGCCAACATCATTGAGAAGGCGCCACGAACTACCATTTGAGTTTTTCAATTCTGGACAGGGCCTGCGCCAAACGGTCTTTGGGCACACTTAATGCGAAACGCACATATCCTTCGCCGGATGGGCCAAACCCATTGCCTGGGGTACAGACAATATGCGCTTCTTCCAATAAACGTGCAGCAGTTTGCGAAGACGTCAAGCCGGCCGGCGTGTGCGCCCACACATAAAAAGTAGCAGGCGGGGTCATCACATCCCATCCGGCTTTTTTCAGCGCAGGCACAAACATATCTCTCCGTTCTTTGTAAATTTTCCGCATATTGGACACGCAATCCTGAGACCCTGACAAAGCCGCTGTCCCGGCTTCTTGAACAGCCTGGAAAACGCCTGAATCATAATTGTCTTTGAGACGCCCCAATATGCTCACCACATCCGCATTTCCGCACACCCAGGCCATACGCCAGCCCGTCATGTTGTAAGTCTTGGAACAGGAATGGAATTCAACCCCCACTTCCTTGGCGCCGGGAACTGACAAAAAAGACAGGGGCGGCTCGTCATAATACATTTCCGAATAAGCGGCATCATGCGCCACAACAAAATCATATTCTTTGGCCAAATCAATCACTGATGCATAAAAGGATTCTGTTGCCATGGCCGAAATGGGATTGCTGGGATAATTAAGAAACAGAAGCCTGGCTTTCTTTAACACATCTTTTGACACAGATGAAAAATCAGGCAGGTAATGATTTTTTTCCAGGAGCGGAATAAAATGTGACACCCCACCGGCCAAAATCACTGCTGCATTGTAAGCCGGATATGCCGGTTCAGGAATAAGCACAGTGTCATTGGCATTGAGAAGGGCCAGGGGGAGGTGCGTGAGTCCGTCTTTGGATCCAATAAGCGAATGGATTTCTGTGGCAGGATTCAATTCCACCTGAAACCGGGATCTATACCATTGCGCCACTGACTGGCGAAACGCCAAAGTGCCGGCGCCAAAAGGGTATTGATGATTCACAGCCTTTTCCAAGGCTTTTTGTCCGGCTTGAATAATATGCTGAGGCGTGGGGAGATCAGGGTCTCCCACTCCCAAAGAAATCACATCAGCGCCTTTTTCAATAGCAGCCTTTTTCTTCGCATCTATGTCCGCAAAAAGATAAGGCGGAAGTTTGTTTAGTCTCTCAGATGATTTAATCATTATGAACTCCTCCATTAATTAACCACGGATGAACACGGATAAACACGGGGATAAAAACTTTAAAAATAGTATTGTTATGATTTTCTATCCAGGTTATTTTTTTGTTTTTCAGTGT
>JANQER010000207.1 GCA_028278255.1 Elusimicrobiota bacterium
AACCACATACGCTGTGCGCTTGTCTTTGAGCAGGTCGCATATTCCACGCGTGTGGAAGCCGCCGGCAACCAAAACAGCTATAGGCTGTTTTGATTGAAATTGGCTCCCTGCGGTCGCGAAATTAGCTCCTTTCAGTCGCGAAATTGGCTCGTTGACACTCGCGAAATTGCCCTCATCCGGCCCAGAGGCCACCTTCTCCCGCGGCGCAGGAGAAGGGTCACTTAATTTCTTTAATAAATTACCAACCAGCGCATCATTACGTTCAACGCCTGCGACATAAAATTCTTCAAAAATGTTTAAGACTTTACTGAAATTGGTTTCTTGCTGCGATTCGTGGGATGTTTTTAACAAGGAATTTCGTGAGCGAAGCGAACCAATTTCGTCGGCTCTGCCGGCTAATTTCGTGCCCGTAGGGTGCCAATTTCCATT
Source organism: Elusimicrobiota bacterium (assembly GCA_028278255.1). Lineage (GTDB taxonomy): Bacteria > Elusimicrobiota > Elusimicrobia > FEN-1173 > FEN-1173 > JANQER01. The sequence continues at coordinate 430 of JANQER010000207.1, forward strand.
TCGCAAAGCTTCCTTTAAACCATGAATAGCTTCTCTGCGGTTAAAATATTCCGTCCATTCTGCGTCTGTGAGCTGGTGTTTGATGACTTTGTTCATTAAGAACAAGCTGCGGGACATGGCATAGATTTTTTGGGTTTGGGGATCAGCTTTGCGTAAAAGAGTCTTGATTGTGGCTTTTTCCAGAGCTTCGATTTCTTCTAAAATGGTTTTTCGGTCGATTTGTTCCACCAGGCTCACATATTTGATGTAGCGGGTGAATTCCGAATACTTATTTAATGACACTTTGGCTTTGCGGGCAAATCCTTTTAATCCATTGTAAAATTCTTTATACCCTATCTGCCCCACGCGAAAAGCCACACTCCGGTTCATCAGGTCTTTTAATTGGTTTTTGTTTAGATTGGACGCCAAAACTTCTATCAGGCGTTTGCGTTCAGATTCTGCGCGAGTAAAATTGATGTTTGATTCTTCATTGAGCGCCCTGAGGAATTTCCGGATGTTCGCTGATGAGCGACCACGTGGGGTCGCCCCTGCATTGCTCAAAAACTTGACGTACGTGCCTAGCTTGGTCCTTCCTGCATTGTATCCGGTGAAGAGTTTGTCCCATTGTTTAAGCGATTTTGGATAAACTGTGTTCTTTAATGCATTCACTTGCTGCTGCATGTCAGCCACTTGTTTTTTCATGGCAGTTTCATACTTAAAGCTTTCTTTTAAGGCTTTGACATGTTTGACATACAATTCAGCGGTTTCTATGCCATAAAGCTCTATACTGTTCTTAGCTGTTAGAGCCCCATATTCAGCACCAGTTAATAGATTCTTTTCTAAAAAAGCCTTGGACACTTGATCCAAAACTGTTTTATCTGGAAATGAGCGATATGCCTCTGTTAAAAAAAGCCCTTCTGCGCCTTCTAAACCCACTAATAATTTTTGATTCAAATATTGGTTTGATATGTGTTTTAAGCTATTGGCTATATTGTTTTGAGCTTGCTGGTTGTCATGCACATCTTGGATATGAATAATTATTTGGTCAATGGTCCCATCCGACAAACTGGGATCATGCCTAGCGGCAAAATCTTTGCTTGGGAAATACGCATCCCGCACGGTGGTGTAAGCCAGAGGCAAGGCTTGGAGAATAGGAGACCCTTTGAGAGGTTTAAGAAGCGGTTCTTTCTTAATGAGATCCTGTAGGGGCGCACGGCCGTGCGCTCGTTCAAGAGAAGACAAATTTGTTGTTGATTGTACTGGTGGAATATAAGGCAGGTCTTGCGAACCCATGAGATTGGCACGCGCTATTTTGCGCTGTTCCCAAAAATTGGACTCCGCCCAAGGCTGTGCCACAGACGTAAATAAAAACGCCCCTGTCACAAACACAGCCACAATTTTTTTTAAATAAAGTGAGCTCATATATACATATATAACTTATTTAGTTAATTTATATATATAAGTATACAAATCACACCTTAAGAATGCCTTAACAAGTTGTAAATAAGATGTAAATTTTTGGTTCTTCACTGGTGTCCGGTAAAAAAAGTTTTTGGGGTCTTCTCTCTTTTACAAAAGATGGAGAAAGGGAGATTTTAGAGCCAAGGCTACCGTCGAAGAATCCCCCTGCTTCCCGACCGCATTAGTGGAAGTGTCGCGTGGGAGCGACCCCTTTTGTTAAAAGGACAATCCTCTTTAAGCATTAAAGTATGTTCAGCATTCTTGAAATCATGGTCAGCTTTTTCAACCCATTTATGAATGACATGCAGCAAATCAGGCGGCACGCTCATAAAGCACTTTTCCTTCTGACAGAGCAGGCTGAATGACTGTGCCGGGCGTGTCGCGATATTTTTCCACTTCATCAGGGGTGACAACTATAATATCCTTTGGAAGCCCCATCCCTGCCAACAACTTATAAATCTCAACCGACTTCTTGCGTTTAGATCCTTGTACAGGCATAATGATCAGCAAATCAACATCACTGTCAGGCCCCTCCTGCCCACGCGCATATGATCCAAAAAGAACAATTTTGTCAGGCTTAAAATGCCCGACAATCCGCTTAACCATATGACCAATTATTTTTTGAATCGTACTTTTATCACTCATAAAATCAAACCCTTTTGGTAAAACATAGAGAACACATAAATCTTATGATTTTTAAACCTGTTTTTCTTCCCATTTTTGAGCCCTCTCCTTTCAGACCAATCATCGCTTCCAATAGTTCACTATAATGCCGCCCATCATCAACAAACAAAGGAGCACAAAAAGATACCCGGGGATCTGAATCGGTTTCTTCATTAATTTCAAAATTTCCTCAGAGGTTTTTTTCTCCTCCTTCATGTATTCCTGCAAAATCTGTTTGATCTTTTCCTGGTGTTCACGCACATGAAAACCATCTCCGGTTTTGTCATCTCCCCGCCAGTTCCAAAACAACAAAAATTTATGTTGGCCTTGTGCCGCTTGCTCCAGTTGTGCCTTGATATCACTGAACACAGGCGCTTCTCCCCACCCATAAGGCACAGGACCGAACATCTCCTCAAAAGGATCTGACAGCTTCCAAGGATTTTCCATTGTTTCCAAATAGGGCCAATAATGACACTGCCCCAAATCCACTGGCACAATATCCCGCATCATGTGCGCAGCAGCCACATTGCGATATCCCACAGTGGCCAATTCGCCTGTTGACTGAATGGCTTTTATCCCGTCTCTCAGAAAAATCTGAAGATCTCGAAAATGTTCAAGCGTGGTCACAGCCGCAGCATTGGTCGGCTCATTCATTAATTCCCAGCACAATATAGAATCATTCCCCTTAAAATAACTGACAAAATCTTTAAGGGCCTTGATGAATTCTCCTCGCAAAACAGGATCCGTGATAAACGCGGGATGTTCTCCCACTTTCCATTTGGCATCAGGGCCCTCGCCTGTGACTCTGTCTGCCAGCATAAAATCCGTTAGAACAGGCCATATGATTAAATTGTGTTTTTGCGCCAGCGCCAAAAGCTTCTGCATGTTGGTATAAGATCTTTGCGTTATTGTTAACCTGCCTGCAGAATCTCTCTCCATCCCTGCGCGAAAATCATTGAACAACCAAACACGCACCAACGCCTTATCCCCAAATGTCTCATGCATAGCGGCGAATTCTTGATCCACTTTTTTCCGCACGGCTCCGTGGCCAAGGTCCCATTTCTCATTGCCCCACAACTCCTCTGTGTCCAACAGCCGGCCGTAGAGCTGTTTAAGCTCTTTGTTTTCCGGCTTCACCACTGAAGGCCATGCCCAATTCACCCCCACAATGACTTTTTGCCCATACCGGCCAAAAACCGTGTGCAGCCGGCGTGTCATCTGAGCAGCGCGCTCATTCTCGCCGGCACGCACAGCCGGGTCCTTCTCCAAAACACCCGGCGCCAGCTCATCGTCGGAAAAAACCACTTTTAAATCTTTGATCTCCACTTTCCCTGACAAGCTTTTGCCATGCCGGCCTGCTTCAATGCTGATGCCGATCTTCTCCACTTTGTTCGGACGAAAATCCTCCTGCGTGAAACCCAATGGCATAGGGATGTCCACTGTGGGCTGTCCGTGCAAACGGATCCATCCTCTTGTGGCCTTGGGACGCGCCACAATGGCTGTGTTCGGCAAATATTGTCTGCGGCCGTATTTGTCCGCCAAAAACAAACGCGCGCGGTTGTGCCTATGCCAAAAACCCATGAATGATTTAGGTATTCTCAAATCAACCTGCACCCTGGACCGGTTGGCCCATTTGCGTTTAGACAAAAGCGCATGGTCCTCAATGTCAAAAACCAATTCACCATTGTCCTCCAACTGAACAATCATCTGCCCTTGATAAGGATTCTCCTGAAGAGGCACAAATCCCTTGATGTCATCTTTCTCTTCTTTCCCCACGGAAAAAGGCGTTGTTTTAAAATTGATTTTCACTTCGTTCTTTTTCCCCACACCTTCAATTTTGACTTTTGAATCCACAAACAAATAGCTGCTCTGGCGTGCCTTCCCGTCAAATCCAATCACTTCCAATCCAATGGAATGAACTTCTTCAGGATCAAATCCCGGCTCAGTGGACACGCCTGATTCTCCCAAAGAAGGGCTGATGGACACATTGAAAGGACCCCCATGTGCCACTGGAAAAACAGCAGACTGAACACGATCCTTTTTTGCCTTTAAAAACAGCCGCACAAAAAGGCTTGGCGATTCCTTTTTGGAACGCGCTCCTCTTCCGGCTTTTTTGACCAAAGCAGGCGGAATAAAAAGATCCAAAGACACTTTTCGGTCTTTCAAATCCTGTGGTGTGTGCCATGTCTTAGCAACAACGCCTTTTTCCGTCACATTCACCCGAATCAAACGCCCGTCATGCGATCTCAGGACAGGCGTGTCATCTCCCTTTTTCCACGTCAATAGATTCTTCACATCAGGCGCATGCACAGGATCCTCAAAAGACACTCTCTTTATTCTCAACATTCCTAAATAGTCATGCTGCGCTTGAATCCCGGTGGGACTCATGAGCTTTAATTGAAGGGAGGCAATTTTATCCGGATTAAATCCCTGTTTGTCATGTTTTGGCGTAAAAAACACTCTCATCAGGCGCGTTTGAGGATCAAAAAACGGATTACGGGATGATACAATAACTCTTTTTGACGCCTGCTTGAAACCATAAATATCTTCAGCCACAATCTGAGCCGCCAAATTTGGTTTTTGGATCAATCCGCGCGGCATTTTCACCAAAACACTCAACCGTCGTCCGAAAGAAGACACAAAATTAGACTTTTTCTTAAACTTGTATAAAGCCTGTGTTTCATACGCGTCTTCAGACCCTCTGACTTTTTCAACAAGCACTTTGTCAGGAAAATTCACAGCCACTGTTTTGTGCGGGTCATAACGGTCCACAAAAACAGCTTCCAGCACCTCTATCTCCCCGGACAATGTATACCGGGCATTTTTGGGCAATCCCACTTTTAAACCAAGCTCTGCAATATTAAACGGATTAAATGTCTTGCTTTTGGACTGCCCTTTTTTCAACGCAAAAGGATCATACACCATTGTCAAAGGGAACATCAAATCCTTGTCAGGATGAATGGCGCTGATTTTGCCCTTATTCCAGCTGGTGTTATGCCACTGAAAATCAAAATCCTTTAGCCAAATCATCAAAGAACAAGGCTGTGACGGATGTGCCCATTCATAAGGCACTCTGACTTTAAGACGAAACTTATAACGATCAAAAGGATTGGTCTGATTAAGAGGAACAGCACAGGAAGCTCTTGGCCCCACCAAATGTATACGCTGACGTTTTTCAATAGACAACAAATCCAAAGCCATAGGATCTGACTGCAAATCTTGATGCACAAGGACCGCGCTCTTGATTGTGATGTTTTCCGACGAGCTGCCATGCGAAAAACCAAATTTCAAACCGATTTCTGCGATGTTTTCAAATTCATCCGAAAAATCAGGCACATAAAACAATGTGAATGTTTTTTTCTCAGGATCATACAAGGGATTCTGAGAAGACAACACCCCTGCCGGTAAAAACGTGTCCTGTTGTCTTCCCTTGGCGTCTTTGGCCCAAATCTGAACAATATTCCCCTGTTTTTTCACCATATCTTTAGGCGCTTGCAGCACAACTTTCAACCACCGTTTGCCGCTGAACCAAACAGGCTTATCAAACCAAGGCAATCTGATCTGCACATCATTCTGACTCTTCACCACCAAATCCGCATGAATCAAAGGAATATCCCTGGCTGTCCAATGCGGTTCTTTCCAAACCAAGATCTCTTCCTCTTTCCCTTGAGAAGCCATCTCCTCTCGGTCATAAAACTTAACCTCAGAGTACCCCACAGGCGCCTCAAGGCTCTTTTTCCCCCAAGGAAAAGCCGCAAACAAATCAAACGAAAAAAGAAAAACCACTCCCAAAACAAAACCTAACTTCATACAATCACCTCTTTCACGATAGGGGTCAGACCCCAACTAAATTAACTAAATTGTGGATATACTCGAGGTCAGTTGGAAGAATTATATACTTTTGAAACAAAGGCACATGACCGATTCAAAATCTTTGCCACATCAACTGCTTTGTAACCCTCATTAGCAGCATCCAAAACAAACTGCCGCCTGGCTTTTGAAACTGTTTTAAGTCTTGAAATGCCGAGGACCTCACTTTCCCTCACATTCATTTTTCTCGCTGCTTTCAAAACAAGTTCTTTCAGGTCCAGCCGTCCTTCTTTTATATTGTCAGTCTCCTGCGTAACTGTTTCTTCATGCTTTTCTGCATTTTGTCTCACAAAATCATCATCTCCCAAATAAGGACTGCTGGGCTGAGGATAATATTTTTCCTGGCTTCCCTGGGGCATCCCGTCATACACAAACTTCGCGTATAATTGCCTGGCCTTATCCATGTCCTCACTAAAAGACCCAAGAACCATATCTTCTATCAACAAAATATTTTTAGACTTCTTCAAATATCCCTGATGCCCGCTCCATTCCCAATCATATGGATCAGACACCAGCTGAGCCCTCACAGGATTTAAGTGAATATACCGGGTTAATTCCAACAAATAAGACTCTTTCTCACAAACAATGGCTTTGTACCTTCCCTGAAACAAATGCCCGCCCTTTTTATACTTTGTATTAAAATACAATGTATACCCTGTCAAAAGTCGCTGCATAATTATGGACAAGGGGATCACTCCCACTTCCACCAGCAAATGAAAATGATTGGGCATCAAACAATAGGCATGGAGTTTGAACGGAAGCTGTTGTTTTACCTTCAACAGATAATCCAGGAAAGACGCATAATCTTTTCGATGACGAAAAATAGCCTGCTTGTTATTCCCTCTGGAAATAACATGATAAAGCGCACCTTCATAATGCAGTCTGGGTATGCGTGGCATGAAACTTATTATACATATTAATCAAATAAAATCAACAATTTGGTTAATTTAGTTGGGGTCTGACCCCAATATGCATTAAGCTGCGGCGTGGTGGTGGGGTGGGAGGTGCGGGATGATGTGGATATGGCGCCAAACGCGGCTTTCGCGGCTGGCATGCCAGAGATCATAGTGGCTCTGAAGATTTATCCAGAGCTCAGGAGTTGTTCCGAATGCCTTGGAAAGCCTAAGAGCCATATCAGGCGTGACAGTGCCTCTTCCATTGACTATTTTGGAAATAGTTTTGCGGGAAACTTCTAACTGCTTTGCAAGATGAGAAACACTTATCCCTAAAGGGATAATATAATGGTCTTTAATCATCTCTCCCGGATGTGTAGGCGGCCTTTTAAATTCACGCATATGATCCCCTCCTCTTTTTCTTTAGTGATAATCCATATAATCAACAACATACGCATTGCCATCTTCAAAACGAAAAACCACGCGCCAATTGCCTGATACGGTCACAGCCCAGTGATCTTTGAGATTACCCTTGAGCGCATGTAAGCGAGACCCCGGATAATCCATATCCTCAATTCTTTCAGAAGCATGCAAACGGTCAAGAGTCTGCCGAAGACGCTTCGCCTGTTCAGGACGAATTCCCCTTTTTGTTCCGTCATAGAAAAAATTTTCTAACCCCTTATGTCCAAAACTCTTTATCATACGATTCAGTGTAACCTAATAAGTTACACATGTCAATCTCTTTGTAATCAAGAATTTGGTTAAATTAGTTGGGGTCTGACCCCTATCGTTTAGGCTTGGGTGGCGATGAGGGTGAGGGTTTTGAGTTTGTTGTAGATGTCCTTAAGGGCCTGGCCAACAGGAATGAGAATAATGTTGGTGGCGCCTTGAGGCCAGTTGTCTGGGGTTTCTGTGAGGACCTTGAGGTTTTCAGCGCCAAAAAGTCTGGACAGGTCAGATGGGACATATAGGCCGTCAGCAACAGCTTTGGCTTCAGCCAGTTTTTCTTTGCCGTAGACATGGGATTGAATCTCAATGCCCTGGAATTCAGAGTTAATAATGGCTTGGACCTGGGTGAGTTCAGCAGTTGATAATTCTTGTGAAGTGATATACAAGGGCTTTTCAGATAATAGGGCTTTTTGTGTGCTGAGCATGGCCAGCATGTCACTTGTCAAGCCAACACCCTTATGAATGTCCACAACCAAAGCATCTGTGGTTTCTTGAGCTGAAATACCTTTGGCTTCAGACAGGGCATTGTCCAGTAAACCGGATAAATGCATAGCATCTAACATGACCTCTTGGTTATCTTCTGGCAGCACTTGAACTGTTTTATCGCCCAATTGGATAGGAGCGCCGTTAAAGAGGTCCTTCATCATTTGCGTGTATTGAACATCCGCTGCCTTTGACATCCGGACATGCCCCTGCTGAATAGCAATGGGATTCAAAAGCTCAGTAATGGGCTGTACGCCGCGTTCAGCCAATATAGCATTAAGGACATCTCCCATTGAAATCTCCTCTTTTCCTGGAGCAAGTGCTGGCTTTGTGCCTTTCTTCCTTATCCCTGAGGTCAAAACCCCTGCGATGACAATGGCCAATATAATAACGCCAACCCATCCTCCTGGCCCAGTCATTGTCGCTTTAGCCACCTGGCTGGAAGCTATGATCTCTGACGACACATCAAAAACAGGAAGCCCGATTTGGTAAGCAATTATCCCCACCAGCCCGGCAAGAAGAAGAGCAAGGACTGTTTTTCCACCAGCCTTTTCTTTTTCTGCCTTAGCTTTTTCCACGTCTTCCCCAAAATATCTCATAAAAATATCCTGGATAAATTTTTTATCAGCAGCTGGGCCGTCTTTTATTAATGCACGGAGTGTTTTCCCTAATGTCTTAAATGGATCTTTTTGTAGATCTTGTTCAGTGAATCCTTTTTCTTTAACGATTTTTACCAACCGTTCATTATTCACTGTTTCCTGAAAACGATCTGCCATCACTCTGTATTTCAGTCTCTCAATGATTTGCTGAAGCATTAAAGCATCAATTGAGACATAGCTGTCAGGATCAGGGCTGCGATCTTTGAATCTCTCATTAGTTGTTAACCCTAACCTATGAGGGGTCAGATGCGCAGGATCCTCTATGTTAATGATATAATAATTCTCTTTTGTGCTTTGAGACACAATGCCTTTTTGGTCCAGCTTAGTAATTATCTGAGCGCTGACTTTTCCATCAATACGGCCGATCCCAACAAAAAACTTGCTGTCCAGGTAGGACGGGTCTTGCAAAAAATTCCCAAAAGATTTAAACCTAAAATCATTCAAGTCTTTTGCCACATCTATTTCACCGGTGCGCAATCTGGACTCGTCCACAAAAGAGTCTCTGGCTTGTGCCACCAAAAGCATTTTCGCTTTATTATCAATATATTTTAGAATCTCACAAAAAGTCGTTTGCGTGGTTGAGGGCAATTCAGAAAATGTATTCAATACAGGTTCCAAATAATCCGGCTGGGTCGGAGCTGCCTCAGCCAATGCTTTCATAGCGGTCCATCCCTGGGCCAATTCCGGATCATCTTTCAATGACGCATATTCATCAGATGACAATGGCATTGCTTTTTCCACAACCCGCTCTATAAATCTATTCATGTTTCCCAAATTCTGATCCGAACTGTCCGTCCATGAGCCAAAAGGGATGGACACTGGTTTTTGACTGAATTTTCTGGCATCCTCTAGTTCCCCTGACTCAACAAGAAATTCCACGCATTGCAAAATATAGGCCCGGCCAGGATAGTTTCCATTTAGTCGCGCTCTTTTGATTAAAGCCAGGGTATCTTTAGGATTTTCAAAGTCATAATGTTTTTTTTGTATTCTCCAATAGGAAGGAAATACTTTTGCTTTGTAATAATTGTTCCCCTGTTCAAAAACATCTGCCAGCTTGAGGCACGCATACAGAAGTCTGTTTTCTTGAGTCCATTCAGGCGCAGCAGGAGGCGCTTCATCCATTGTATGTATGGCAATCAGTTCACGCAAATCTTCAGGCACAAAAATGCCTTTGGCATCAATAACCCGCAAAGAGTTACCAGCATGATCCAAATAAGGAATAATATTCTCAAATTCAGCAATACGCGAATCCTTTTCTAACAATTGTTCATACAAAATATCAGGGTCAATGCCCAATACATTGATTTGATTCACTTCTGCGATCTTAAAAACCTCCATTTCTTGTTCTTCCTGAGCCCTATTTCCTAATGTTCCGCCGGCATCATGCAATAAACAAAGAACCCGAAGTTTGTTCATAAAGTCTTTGTCATCTTTTTTGCCCAATGATTCAGCTATTTTCTGTGCAAACAGCCACACGCCTATCTGATGGTTTTGTTCCTCCTCTCGTGGATCACTGAGACTCAACAATTCCTCATCAGACATGTCCAGGGCTGAACGGCGTTGAGGAGGAGTTGACGGCTCTTTCTGCGCAGAGGGCTGAGGCGGCGCTGTGCTGATGGCAGATTCTCCTTGAGAAGGCCCGCCGCGTCTGGCATTCATACTGCGGATCAAACGGAACATAAAGAGACCAAGGACCAGCAGCGCTGCTATCCCGCCCAAAACAAAGCCTGTTGTTTCATCCATGGACATGATAAATTCCGGCACCAAATCCGTCCATTCCCAAGCCCCCGGCATACGACTGGTCTCAGTCATGGTGGTAATAAGCGCCTGATTCATGACGTCCAAACGAAACCCGTAAAACATCACCATAAACATAATCGGAAAAAAGGCCCAGCCTTTTTTCATGTCCCACAAAACACGCGGAAATTCCAGATCCTGCTGAAATTTCCATTTGTATAAATATTTTTCCAAGAGTCCTGCAAAAAATTTGGATTTGGTCTTTGGCTGGTAACGCTCTTTCAGTAAAATATTTGCCAAAGGCTCCACACCCACTGTCACGCGTGTGGTCAGCCACCAATAACCTACAAGATACGGCTTAATCACGGTTTCTTCATACTGGACCAGATTGCCGGCAGGATAAATAATAGAATGGTAAGGCGCTTCCCACATCCCAGCCAAGGCTGTACGCATAAATGTGGCACGGGTAAGCTTTTCTTCATTATCTTTTCCTCGGCGCACATAAAGAGTAGGGAGCAAATAGCCTAAGAGCAATATAAGCGTATAAGCGCCTACAAAAACCAGAGTAAAATGCACCAAAGCCACATTTGAAACAAAGAGTGTATTAAGAGAAGGGCCGAGAAACGCAACAGCACACATCGAAACAGTCAAGGCAGCCAAATGAATATACGGCCGACCTGATAAGATAGCCGGCGGCGTTTCTGTCCAGGCATTGAACTGCTCTTTAAAAGTGTTGGTTTTTTCTTCAAAGACCAATTGATCACGCCGCGCTGCCACATCCAGCACCCCGCGGTAAAGGCTGTGGTGAATCACAGAACCTTTTTCATCTTTTAAAAGATCTTCCAAAAGAAGACGATTAATGACTATGCTTTGTCCCTTTGATTTTTTCTCTTCATCTGACTTTCCACTAGTCTTAGATAAAACACGCGATTCCTCATAAGCTTTTCTAAAAATAAAAGACATCAGATGATGAGAGGGAGAACCCTTGATGGTTTCCAGTCCTTGGGTATATTTTCTGAATTTTAATTCCCCGGCAGACGGCTTACCATACCTGGTTGGAATTTCATCCCAATAAACACCCAGCTGCAAATGAAGGGATTCATCCAGCAACAATGCATTCAGAGCTTTTGTAAGTTCCTCCACACTGGCTGTTTGGGGGTTCACTCCTGGTCCCAAAGCTTTGCGCACAATTTTGACAAGATAATCCTCTGATTTTGATGCCAATAGTTGTCTCAGTCTCTCCAGATCAAAATGATCTGTCATATACTTGCTTTGATGGGGTTTATCTAATAACAATTCTTTCAATACAAGAATCATGTCTTCATTCGTTGCCTTATTGAAATCTTGAACCCAACTGACGGATTTATATATTCCCTTTGCGATAGGATTTGACATGTTTAAAAGTATGGATTTTTTTAAATTGCTCATATCACAATGACCAACTATAAATTCAATAACAGGTTGTTTTTCCGATAACAATTCACTCAATAGATCAGGCAAATCATCTTTCATCAATTTGTCATAGGTTATCCCTGATTCTGTCTCAGTCAAAGAACGAATCTCGTTCAAAACAGGGTCCTGTGAATCTGACTGAAGAGCATGGTGCAATCTTTTTTGGTCTAAATACAATAATAAAAATTTAATAATTTTTTTCTTATCTAAACCCAGTTTTTTGTATTTACCGGCAAAATCCATATATTTGGTAACATGATCTTCATCCTCTTCTTCATCATACACAGCCTGTTCCATAAATCCTTCCATTTCATCCCGCATACGCTGACGGCGTAAAGGATTGTCAGGCCCTGTGGCAGACCCTTTCATCGTGAAATAAATAAACATGATGTATGGAATCAAAATCAAGCTTGGCCCCAAAGCCCAGCTCCATGTGGTGGGTAAAAAGGCAAAAAGGCCTGGAAACATATCCCCAATGAATTCTTGTATAAACACAAAAGCTTTAAAAAGACCAGTGTGCGAATCCACGCTTAAAAGAAGTTCTCCGATTACCCCACCGGAGGCCATTAGAGCCACCACCCCTGTTAAAGGCACATAAAAATACCACCATATTTTAGAAGCCATCCGCCCCACCAAAAAGAACAAAGGCAGAAAAGCACTGCTGAATGTGGACAACATCCACACATACAACCCGTAAAAACCTTTTCGTTCCAACATGCGGCGCATTACCCATCCACGCCGAGTAATCAGAATTAAGCCCACCACATAGCCTTTGATCCACCGGGACAATTGCAAGGGTCTGTGTCCATAACCCATTTCCGACGCAAAACCAGCTGGATCTTCAGGCATCACAGCCACAAACCCGCTGATATTATAACCCATCATCCAAGTCACTAATCCCAACATATAATCTTCTGCCACCTGAAGCTCATCCCATGCACCAATGGCCATGAGCTTGTTCTTTGTTCGGTAATGCTCTTCCATCATAGATAGACCCAGATCTTTTAATTGCTCTGAATCCAAAAGGAGATCAACAAAATCCTCTACTGAGAGTCCTTCTTCAAAAATTATATTGATGTGCTTTTTCAAAGCCGGGTTTCTGCCCACTGTGGCCAATGTTAAAAGATTATTGCGCAAAGATTCTGCTGATTGATTGGTGCCGCCAGCCTCTCGAATACGATGCTTTAAAATATCTCCCAAATGTATATCAAAATTCATTCTTTCCCGCAGTAGGTCACTGCTCCAATCCAATTCCTCTAAAGGAGACACATCAAAAAATCCTGTTGTGCCGCCTAAAGGTTTAAAAGTGTCCATGGCTGCCATAAAACCAGCCCAACCCGCATCATACCAGCTGGCATATTCGTTATACATATAAGCTGATACCTGCCCGGCAGACGTAAATTCTTTACTGGGAGCTCCTCTTCCCAGCGCATTTGTGACCTGTGCCAAGCGGCCTTGCCCGCTCTGCGGTTCCTGAATCCGGCGGAACTCACACACCACCAATTCCTGCAAAAATTCATCAATGGCTTCCTGATCCATCTTGCCTTCAATAAATTCCGTAGCAAGTTTCCCATATCCCGGCATGGTGCACAGCACTGTGTATAATTCCAGCATATCTGCAATCTTAGGATCATCCTTGGGATGACGATTGTTGGCATTTATTTCATGGATAATGTGTTCCCACAACATCTTGGGAGACAAAAATGTAGGATCTGTGAATCCATCTGTTAGTGTCTGGAGGGTCACAAGCTGATGCTTGACAAAATAACGCATCTGACGGGATAAAATCCCGCCCTGTTTAAGATTATACCGGTAATGTGCTTCCTTAATTTCAGGATCAGCGTCCACTTCAGCCATATACGCATTAACAATCCGGTCGATATTGGCCGCAGAAGGAATTTGTTTCTTCTTCCCCTTGCGCGCAACATATCGTGTTAAATCTGCAAACATCCAAAAAGCAATAGCGCCTGAAAAAATCAATAATACTGTTAAACTGACAGAAACATCTGTAGCCAGAGGCAAAAACATAAGGAACACAATAGATCCCATGGCCACATTTTTGAAAAACCTTTTTATACTCATGCCCAATCCCACAGGTTTTTTCCAGTGTGCTTTCACGGCATCACGGAAGTGTCCTTTGCCCAAACGCCGCGCCACAGATGACCCATCCATCATTCCCAGCATCATTTCCATGGCCATTTCTGGTTTTGGTCGGTTTTCTCCGTCCAAAATCAATCCGTTTTTGCCTTTGGACATACCCACAATCATAGTGTTTGACCCGGGCTTGGAATACATGTAAGCAGTGTCATAACGCCCGCCACGGTTGCTCCGGGAAGGGGAATTGCCCATGCGCACATAAGGCGGACATAGCCCTTGTTTACTCAAATTATTCACATGCCCCACAGTCCAGATGTCCCATTTTTCGCCGGCAAAAATACAATCTAAACGCTTCACCGGATACCGGGCTGAAGCCATGTTCTCCACCAGGCTTTTCATTTCGCCGAATGGGTTCCCCACATTCAAAATCCATTGGCCAAACAAGGGAATAAAATCATACAACAGAACAATACGTCTTTCTTTTCCGGAAGCCGGATGGTTTAAGAATTCTTTAAAAAGTTCCGGACCTTGTTCTTTTAAATAAGCCAATAACTTTTCCTGGTATGGCTTCAAATTGTCAGGGCAGGTCTTCAGATCCTGCAATTGCCATAAGCGCATATCAGGATGCAGATCTTTTCTGTCTTCTGCATAACCTTTTTCTTTAACAATATATTCCAATAAATTTTCAAATCCTGCCTGAGACAAACGTTCCAAAAACTCATCCACAGTCAGATTGTTGAATTGGTCTTCCAGTTTTTGTCTGATGAATTGATAGCGGACTTGTTCGAATTGTTTTCTATCCTTAAAATCTTCACGTTTCGGGAGCTCATCCAGACTCTTGATAAATGGCGGCGCGCGCGAAGGTGCTGCGCCTTTTCCAAAAAGTGTCTCATATTTTTTCCGCTGATGAAAACCCATGTGCTCCCGCCATTTGTCCCCGTATTCAGCCTGGGCTTGTCTGGCAGCCAGCACGCACTCAATGCCTTCGTCATCACCGCTGTAATTGATAATCTTTGTAAAAAAGTCATCAAAAGAAGCTGGCAACACCACTTCATTCATTTTGTCTCTTAATTTTTCCGCTAAATAGTCTGCTTCTGCTTCTTGAAATTCTGTAACAGAAGAAAACGCGCTTCTGTCCGGACGGTCTGATAAATCCACTGGGGACACCCGGTGAGGCACAGCACCTGAACCAAAAAAGGTTTCAAACAATCTAAGGTCTTTTTTGTTCATGCGTCGCTTCCAATTTTTTGGATCAGTTCGGTAAGCTTCTCCGGCCGAAGCAATCAAGCGCACAGCATTTTCCACACCAATTTGCTTTTTCTGTAAAAATGCCATGAGTTTCTCAAAAAGATCATACACTTCCGTAGATTGAGCATCCAATAGAAGAGGCCATTCACAAATCCCTCTGAAGCGGCCTTTCCCTCTGTGCAAAACCATAATCATGTATAAGGACAAACCCAGCAAAGAACCTGCCAAATATTTAATGCCCACCAAAATCATGGGATAAGCGCCCAATAAAACGCTATCCACAGGCAAAATCAGCCACAAAGCAGACAAAATGCCAATGGTATAGAAATTTCTTAAACGCGACTTTCTTAAATTTTTTTCCATAAAGGGCTTAAAATGCGGTAAATTCTGAAAGCGCCGAGGGAACAAGTCTGCGTAACGGCCCATAAAATAAATGGCAAACTTGCCCATTGTAAGGAACAAAGATCCCAAAAGCACCACAGAGGCCAAACTCTGTAAAAGAGACCAAACTGCCCACCGGCCAGTGTCTTCAAAAAGAATAGAAAAGAACGGCACATAATAAACCAAACCACCCAGTCCAACCATAAAAGCCAATTTCCCCATAATTTCCACACCGGAACTGCTCTTAATTTTCAATAGTTTTAAAATCAAGGGGATTGCAATGCCTATAACAAATAACCCGGCAAATGCCATAACAACAGGAGAAACAGCTGAAAAACCTAACACAGCGCTCAAAGACTGATGCCCCAAATCCGGTGCATTCTGCATCATTGTGCGCACAATTTCCACCAACCCTATTTTCCTTTTAAAAATATCCTCATACCCTGGCAGATTCACCATAGCAGGATCTGAAAACACCAGCATACCTGTCCCTACAGCCAGGGCAGCCCACATAAAAGGCACTAATTTTTTATACTTGCGGCTCAACATAAAAAGAACCACAAATGCCGCAATAGAAATTGTGCCTAATAAAGGAATCCCTGCAGGCAATGCATCTGACAAAAGAAAATCCGCCATGGAGGAGGCTGTGTGCACAACTGCAGTGGCATCCCAAGCCAAAAAGATAGCCGTTCCGCTCAGAAAAACAGAAAACAAGAAAAGGATTCTCCCCAAACGAAAAATTGTTTTGACCCGTTCCCAAATACTGCCTTCAGCCGGAATAATGGATGTATCCAGAACACCGCGCACTGAAGCGGTTTCAGCTGCATCAATATGTTTTTGTGTGTCCACATCAAGCTCAGGCTGGATAAAAGAGTCTCTCACTCCTTCAAACACGCGCTGCGCATTCTGTTTAAAATCCTGCGGAGAAAATTCTTCATTGATTTCTTTTTCCACATGGCTGATAGCGTCTCCGGCATCATTCAAATAACGCCAAATATCCAAAGCTTTTAAAAATGTAAAACCATCTTTTGATTCTTTTGAAACAGCATCCACCATGGGCACTTTGGCGCGCATGATTTTATGTCTGTCGAGCGCCTGGTCAATGTACAAAGCCCGGCTCAAATCATATTGTCTGACTTTTGCCATAACAAAAAATGTGGCCACAATGATCACACTGATAACAGATGTGGCAGCCAATAAACCGACAGCGCCCATATATCCAGCGATTCCCGCTGCCACAGAAAAACCCAGCCCAGCGAGGAAAACCCAAAAGGGCCTGGTTTTGGAATCCTGGAACTCTTTGTTAAGAAGGCTGTTAATCTGCTCCAAAGAATGATCCAAAACTTTTTCAAAGGAAAACATATCCCTCACGCCTTCTCCGGGAAGTTTCACAGAATCCTCATTCATATAACGTTCAGGACGAATCAAATCTCCCACCAAAGGTAAAAACTGTTCCTGGGCTTTTCCCATAAAATGCAAAGCTTCAATGATTGCCTCTTTTTTCTTCCATTGCCCCTGTCTAAGCCGCTCAGCTGCATAAGCTTTAGCAATATCTTCAGGCGCAGAATTATTATCCACATAAAAATATTTTTCTTTTGCAGCGTCTTTCCAGCCTTTGTTTGAAATATCAAGCCAATCCCTGAGCTCTTTTTCCCAATTATCTGCTTTTTCCAAACGCTCTTTCAAAACCGCAAAATATGTATTTCCATGACGCATCACATGAACCAATGCATAAAGCGCTGTGAGTCTGTCCTTTTGTTTTTCAGCGTATTTTTCACCACTCCAAAGTGTCTTAAAATAATTCACCATAGGGCCGCCAAGATATATAACCATCCCAATGCCCATAAAAAAAGTGCTCACTATCATTGGAGCCAACCCAAAAGAACCAATAGCAATATACTGAAGAAAGGCAAAGACAAGGCCGCCAAATCCAGCCACAGACACCAGGCGTCGTGCTTCAAAAATTCCGCCGGATGCAATCCAAAGGAAAGAAAGGGGCAAAATCCATTCCAAACCATTCAACCCGGAGCTCTGCCAAACAACCACAGGCAGCAAAAGCCAAAGACTTCTAATAACCGGATCCAATGAATAACGCGGTTTTGCTTTGGTGCTTCCCAATCCCCAAATAGGCGTAAACCGCAATAGCGGCACAAAAAACCCTTGTGAATCCCTCTGTTCACCCACATTGCGGAAATCACTGCCAGAAAAGGCCACCCACTCTTTAATAGCGCCGCCGCCTTCATTAATACGCGCTTTGACTTCATTAAAAACAGGAGTGTCTTTTTTACCTTCTTTCTTGCCTCCCTCTTCTTTTTTGTCTTTTTCTTTAACAAGAGGTTCCTCTTCAATAGAAGGTTCTTTTTTGTCCTCAAGCTTTTTCTCAATCAAATGGCCTAACCTCAGCCAAGAAAAATATTTTGACTTGTCAACTTTTTCATAAAAATCTTTTAGCTCAAGACCCTTCTTAGTCCCAAAAACCCGGAAAAAAACATAAATGACTCGCAAAAGGAGTGAAATAATATAGGCACCAATCAATAAAATTGTGGCCACTGGCACAATAACCACGCTTGCTGTGGCCCAAAGAATCACACGCAGCCGGCTGGGACGGCCTTGCTGGTCTCTATCATATGTGGAATAGCGTAAATTATAAACATATTGAGACAGCCATCGATAGTATAAGAGAAAGTTCCCGGCCAGAGCAGCGAAGAAAAGCATGCCAAAAATGATCAATGGCATGTGCCCCTGTGAATAATCCGTTTTAGAGGGAAATTCTGTTTGAACAAGAATCACACTGCCATGGGACAATTTTTCCGCAGGGATATCAGAAGTGAATGTGCCGTCTTCTTTTACGGAAACATGTTCATGTCCTATAATAACTTTTGATCCGTCTGTTAAATGAACAGTCAGCGCCACATTGTCTTTGGCAAGCTTTTTGTCTGCAAATCCGGGTAATACCCCTTTCACAAACATTCCGCCTGCCGCTGAAATGGGCGCGCCCTCTATTCCGCCCACCCAATGATAAGTGGAAGACATATCGTTATTGTCATTGTCCTCATAAAATTCAGGGTTGCCGAACATATTTTCATTGTTCACTGTTACTTGGACGGGCACGCCGCTCTCTTCTGTTTCACGCGGCGCTGTTTGAATCAGGCCGATGTCACGGACTCTTATGGAATGCGTGGGACGCGCTTCTTCAGCGCTGCGGCCCACTCTCTTGAGGAGAATTTTGTCCACATCTTGCACGTCAAAATCAGGCCATCGGCTTTTGCCTGAAAAACGAACCACTTTCCAGTGCTTTTCATATGTTTCATCTGACAAGAATGTTTGGGGATATTCTTGCCTGACCTCTAAAGGCCACTCATCTCCCTGCTTATCCACAATGGAAACATCCAAAGCCACTTCTGCATGAGACAGCTCAACAGCAAGACGAAAATCATATCCCGTCCAATCTTTTTGGTTTTCCGGAACAGGAATTTCAACAACAGATTTGTTTTTGTTTAAGGCAACAAGTAATGCTTTGTCTTTGCCCAAAGGCTTCCAGTCCACTTCAGCGCCCAAAGCTTTTTCCATTTCATTCGGCCGGCCCACACTGGCCAGTTTGGAGTTCCAACCGTTCCATACTTCACGGTTCTCTTCCAAATAAAGAGGCAAATTGGGCTCAACAGCGCCCGGACCAAACGCATAATACGCCAAACGGCTGAACATTCTTAAGCTTTCAGTGATATAATGTTCCCAGATCAGCCACAAATCCTGTTTTTCCCCGTTCTGAACAGCTTTCACATAATTTTCTATTTCACCAAATAAATTTTTCTTAACCACATCCAAAGGATTTTTGACCTGGTAAGCATCAATGGCTTTTTTATGTTTTTTTTCATTGGCATTCAGCACATTCTCAATAAGGTCCCTGAAGGAAAGATCTGAAACATCTGTGGCGCCTTTGATAAATGCTATTTTTTCCAACGGACCTGAAAGGACTCTGTCAATTGACGTGTCTTTTTGCGAGAAGTAAAGCAGCATGCCTATGGCAGTGCCGCTAATCTGAAAGGCAGGATTAAAAATAGTTTTTTGACGTCTTTGGATTTGCTGCTCAAGGTCTTTTGGTTCTGTTTCTCCCAATGATTCAGGCGTGTGGTCCACGTATTGAACCAAAATTTCTGCCAGCCGTCTGGACACGCCTTGTTTTAATTTGACGGCACGCGCCAAAATATTCTTAACAGCAGCCGCATTATTCGGGCTGGCCAGGGTGACAATGTCTCCTGTTCGCTTGTCAACACGACGTTCCAAAAGCTCCACAGCCCAATAAAAAATCGCTCCTGTTTCCATGGGGTTCAACCAATTGACCGGCCGCTCCCATAAATCCTCAAAAGCGTGTGCCACAGCCTCAACAGCTTCATCAAAATCAGGCGGAAGATCCCAGGTAAAAAATGCATTGTTCTCACTGATTTCGGCCAGTCTCTTCTGCATATGCCCGGTTTCAGCCGCAGATTTCAATGCACCGGCGTTAAGAGAAAGGATTTCTCTGTAAGCAGCGCCTTCCCCAGCTGCCAAATACATGGGCACAAAAGCCAAAGCACGCTGTGCAATCTGGCGTTTGACTTTCATGCGCAATGGTTTGGCGTGTTTGGCAAAAAATCTTTTGACCTCTCTCTCAATTCTTTCCTCGCTGTCCAAATCAGTGTCTTCTTCTACGCCGGCATCATACTCTGCGCCTGCGTCTTTCACAGCCTCTTGCAATTCACTCCAATTGCCGGGCAAATACGCAAACGCATGCTCTCCCCACTCAGCCGCCACTTGCTTTTTCACAGACTGCATGGCATGTTCAAACAACAGATCTGCAAATTCTCTGTCCATTTCTTCGTTTGTTTTTTTCACCAAATTCAGCAATCTTTCATCTGATGCCAACGACAACCCATACGCATTTGCATAATAATTGACATCGTCGGCAAGCTCATAAAAATATTCATGCTCTTTCTTGCGCACATTGCCCTCACTGTCTTTGACGGCAAAACCATGCTCGTCCTGAATCACCTGCTTTTCTGTTATCATGTCTGTCACGCCCAGGGCTTCAGCCAAAGGCAGGGCTGCTTGAAAATCTTTATTTGATAAAACGCCGGCATACCGCTCCGGTGTTTCTTTCACAACAGCCGGCGCCCACTGCGCCACGATTTCACTGACATTTTGAGGCCTCACATTCTTCAAAGCATTTCTCAAAACATTTGTCTTTGTCACATCCTGCGTCCGCACGCCCTCTTTGGCAGCCAGCAGCTGCGGCACAAACAAAAGCGCATCAAAGAAAATCCGCATACGATAATCATCAATGCTTTCTCCTTCCTCTCTCTCAAACCGGCTCTCCACAATAGGAAAAAGAGCCTCAAGCGCCATACGCTCTTTGGAATTCATGTTAAAAACGATCTGATAATCATTTTCAAACCAAGACAAGGTTTGATGGATAACATTCACATAAGTTCTGGTAAAAGCAGGATCTGTTTTGGACTGTCGCTTTTCAGTGATGGTTTTTTCAAAGTCAGGGACCTGGCCTTTTGTGACATCTTTATACAAATCCTGCACAAAGGAAGCTTGTTCCAATGTTAAATTCGTGTCAATCCATTTGCTCTCTACGTCACTGTGAACACTCGGAAATTTGACGGGTTTGTGGCCTTCCCATTTTTCTTTGCCCACGCTCATATGTTCGACTCTTTCGAAAAAGGAGGGGTCAAGTTCCACGCCATTGGGGGTGATGCGGCCGCGGAAAACATAATCAGACCGGTAACCAACTTCCACGTCTTCAGAAGCGCCTGTAAATTGGTTGAACATGATGTCATGGCCGGTCCGGATATTGCCGTCCTTGCCTTTCAACATTTGGCCGTGTTTATTTTTGATGGTGTTTCTGATCAGGTGAATTTCATATAATTCTCCTGTGTCATTCGGATCAATGGGCACTGCGCCCGGCACATGAACGCCTTCCGGGAAATGAAAACCCGCGTGATTCTCAGCTTCAGCATCCAAAGGCCTGTATAAATGTCTTAGCACCAATGCATCCAAAGGATCTCTGCCGTCCAAAACACGCATATATCCTTTGACTTTTTCCCGTGAGGATGCCGGGTTTTCTGCTGAAAAGCCTTCCAAAGCATACAAACGGCGCTCCTTATTAACATGCTTTTTTAAATAAGCACGCTCACCATCAAAAGGATTTCTCTCTAAGTAAGAACCTTCATACTCTCTGCCTTCAGGCAAATCACCAAGAGGGCGTTTATCCTTTAGGCCCAAAGCTTTTCTTTGCACTTCTTCGCTTTCAGGTGTATACACAATATTCGGACGAGTGGAATCACTACGCCAATAAACGATGCCTCCAAATTTGAACTTGTTGAATGTAGAAGCAACTCCTTTAGCACTGCCATTGTCTACGATGCTGTTACCGCTGCGTTCGCCAATGATAAACCGGTGCGTCAAAAAGCTGGGAGCCCATCTCCCCGGATTTTCATCCAAAGGCAATACTGATTCTTCTTCACCTTTAAACAAATGATGATACGCATGCGCCTGATAAATGTATTCCACTTGTGAAAGCTCCGGCAGTTCCAAAGCTTCCACAGTAAAATATTTGTCCAAATCATATATAGATCTGGCGCCGACTGTGACTCTGATCTTTAAATCTTTCCCTGTTTTTTCTTTAATAAGCGCCAGCATTTTCTTGATCTCATCATCATGATCAATTTTTACAATGGCTTCTCTTATATAAGCTTGCATGGCCCCAAGAGGAATAGCTGTCATAAGCGCATCTGTATCCGGTTCATTGATCAAATCATCAATAGCAGACTGCAGTCTCAAAGCCATCACATGATATTTCGCTTCTTCAGCGTCTAAATTTTTGTCAATCAAATCTCTTTTCTTATACTCAGCCACTGTTTCTTCATCAACACGGAAACTGGATTTGATCACAGGCAAAGTCACATTATCAATCAGCGCGCTTCTTTTGGACGGGTGAGTAAAAAATTGAGAGAACTCGCCGGTAGGAACATCTTTCCCTGTTTTAAGATCTTTTTGCGTGGTTTTGTGATCGCCTATCTGATAGCTGGTATGAACCCGCATGATTTGTATGCCCAGGGGAACCGCTGCATCAATCAGAGTATTGTTGTCCTTGTCCACTGTTTCCGGATCTTTGAACCCCTTGATCAATCCATTATCCATATCCAACAACCTTTTTGATTCATCCGCTTCCATTTCTGTCCGAAAGTCACTGAAATAAGGCACACGCACCAACCCGTACCCTTTGTTGGCAAAATCCCACAATTGGCCGTATGTCCATTCTTTGTTTTTGGAATATCCTTTTTGCGTGCCTATTCTTCTGCCGTATCCTTCCGGATCAATCCAGTTCATGCCTGAGTAATCGGCCCTTTCTTCAAGGCTCACTGGCTCTTTATCTTGAAACGGCGTCCAATAAAGTCTCTTGATTTTAACGGCATGTTCTTTGCTTTGGCCGTTAAAACTGTATTTTTTTTCAATCTGGGGGAGAATAGACAATCCGATCTGTGACACCTGGCTTGCTGGACGGCTTCTCCTGCCAACACTCACAAATCGATCGAAACGATCCGCACTGTCATGCTTTTTTATGATATCATCAATTGGGAATGACACATGCACCTTTCCGCCGCCGCGCGGCAAATTGACCCTCAAAAATATTTCTTTGTCCGTATTGCTTAAGTCATTGGGATCTGTTTTCAGTATTAAAAGCAATGCCATGGGATAATTTTTCTTTGTTTCATTGTCCTTATCAATATTGCCGTATGTCTTGTCTTTCCAGAAATCAGGCACTTCAATCTCAGCATGCAAAGTGCCGCCTGTTAAGTCAACAGGGCCTTGATCTAATGCCATAGACAGCTGCGCTTCATCATCATTTCTTTTAAAGTTGGCCTGAAACTCCCATTCCCCGTCACTTGTTTGTGAAAGGTCTGTCACACATTGGACAGAAGTTTTATCCTTTGTCCATGTCGAATCAAAATCAAATTCTTTGGTCTTTTGAATATCTTTAAAAACATGTTCCCCTTTTATATTAACGCCTGCTTCTACAGCCTCATCACACAATTCAAACATGATGGACATTGAAACCACTTGCGTGGGATCAAACCCGTCTAATTCATCAGCCTTAATCCATATCCTTGCGGGACCGTCAATAGACGTTGCAGGCCCGAAAATTTTGTTCCCATTGGCATCTTTCAGCATGATTTTTACTTTGTTATGCGCGCCTTTATAACTTTTGGCAAATTCTTCAGGCGGCTGATACAAAATTTTCAATCCTTCGTTTGTAATGCTAATGGGCTTATCCAATGTTCTTTCTAAAGAGCCTCCCTGATGAGTGCTATTAAACTCACCTCTAAATATCAGTTTGTTTTCCTGAACGATGATATTATTACTACTGATTATTTTTTTCCGAAACCCCTCATCGGTGAGTTCAAAACTTATTCCTTTCCATTGATCATTGCCATGTATAGCCACATCCAACCCATCAGCTCTCTGCTGTTCTTGAGTCAGCGTGTCTGCCTCTGCTGTTTTTGGCATTCCCAAAATATCTTCCTTGATAAACTTCCATGATTTGGACAAGAAACCCTCTTCCTGTTTTGGCGCTGCCTGAGCCACAATGGCCTCTGACGGCTGCTGTTGAGGCCCCATAACCAAGTCATCAAATTTGCCTTTCTTTTTTTTGTCTTGTTTTTTCTGCTTGTCTTTTTTGGGCTGCTTTTTATCTTTCCGGTCACGCTCACGGGCTTTTTGTTGTTTTTCTCTCTCTTGTCTTTGTTGGCGGATCTTTTTTAAATCAGTCTCTTTTTTGCCTTCAATTTTAGGGCCTTTGTCTTTTTTGATTTTAAATTTGCCGGGATCCACCGGATCAAGAGGCGGCTGTCCGGTTTTATCCGCTTTAAAAGCCGGACCTTTGCTTAAATAAGTCCTTGGTTCATTCTTTTTTGTTTCATCTCTCAATAGCCCGTTTTCATAGCTTAAGGAAAAAACAGACCTCCCCTGAGCATTAAGCAAAACCAGCAAATCCTTTTGTCTTTCCTGCTGAGTGGGGCCGGAACTTGACGCCTGTCCAGATGCTTGGTTTTTTCTTCCACCTGATCTGCCTTTTTTTGCCTTTTTGATTTCATCGCCTTCTGCCAAGGTAATGATAATTTCACCCTTTTCATTTTTAAATCTTTTCATCTCGCTTTCATGAAAAGTGGACACTGTAGACTTGCCTTTGACATCTTTATACCAGCCATTGTCATAAAACAACATTTTTCCGCCATGTGTTAAATGAAAAGTGGTTTCATCTTTGGTCGTGCCAAAAACAACGATTGTTGTGCCTTCCACAAGAACGGCTTTTTCCCGCGCTGTTTCAAAAGGTTCATCATTTGATATTTTCCCCTGCTCAACCGCTATGGCCACTTTGGCTTTATCCACAAGATCAGTAATTCTTTGTGCTTTGTCTTCCCCTTTTTTAAAATGATTCTTAGGGCCTTCCCATATATCTATCAATTTTGACATAGGCCTGTTGTTTTCATCTCTTAATTCCACTTTGATCTTAATGTGATTGACTTTCTTAGCTGTCAAAACTTCTTCTTTAAACAAATTCTGACCCAAACCAACTTCATGAAATTCCTCTTCCGGCGTTTGTTTTTGCGTGCCTTTCCCTTCCGGCCAATAAGTCATATCAAAAGTCGGGGTTTCTATAATGCGCACCACGGTTCCGGGTGCCAGGGTTTCAGTTTCTGTGAGCTGGATTTCTCCTAATTCTTCTTTCCCTTTTTCACCCAATTTTTTTGAATACCCGGAAAAAGGCCCCACATATTGACCATTTTTGAAATGCGTGTAAACACTGCCTTTCAACTGCTGAGGATCAGTTTTGTCATTCATGAGCACATAAATCGCTTCAAAGCGTTTTAAGCGACCCTGCTCATAGGCCGGGGCTTTGGGATCTGTTTCCGTGGCGCTGTATCTGACTATTCTTTGAGCCAATAATGGTTTTGGGTTTTTTTCGTTTCGCGGGCCATACGTGCTTTCCAGAACAAAATAGTAATCCTGCCCATTCTGATACCCGGATTCTGGTGTTTGTAGCGCTTTTATGGCATTTCTGTGTGATTTTTTGCCCTTGGGCTTCTTTTCGGTTTGGGTATCGAAAACAACCGCATATTCTTTTAAATAACTGCCACCTGGGTTATGAACAATATCCATTTCCACTATTTGAGTTTTGTCTTCATACTCCACAATCTTTTTAATGGGGGTGGCTTTTTTTGTTGGGTCCATCGAAGCTTTCAGGGCTGCCTGATTTTGGTAAAAATACATGGCACGCTTTTGGTCTTCGGCGAGTTCTAAATCGTGTTTTACATTTCTCATCCATATTTCTTCTGTGCCGGTGTTGTCATAGGTGTATTCCCAAATGCCTTCAGGTTCTTTCCAGATTGTTTTAACAGCTTTGTCTGCGCCGCCAAAGAACAAACCTTGTTTGTTGGCAAAAAAGTCCTGGCGGTCCATGAGAACGCCGTTGATATTTTGTGTTGAATTTCTGTAATACAATGGCTCGTCTGAGTCAAACGGGGTGTATTGGTTAAAAGTGTCGTTGCCTTTTGTCCAAAGGACCTTAAAAGGATTCTTTCCATTATCAGCGTCTTCTTTGGAAATAAAATATGCTTCTTCTTCAAAACCGACAACTTTTCCGGCATAGTCTCTTTCAGAAATTGTTGTTTTGGGCTTAATATAAAGATCAGGATACACAACCCCGCGCATTTCCTGCCGGGACATTTCTTCTTGGCCTTCTTTTTTCTCATAGTAAGCATAGTTTTCGCCGATATCCCCTGTGTTGGGGTCAATGGTATAGCGGATGGTTTGAATGTTATTGTGTTTGTCCAAGCCATAATATTCCACATAACCATTCACTTCAAGAGCTTTCAATGTGTCCTGCACATCCTGGACTGACAAATAAGCTTTTCTTTCAGCTTCTTCAGGGCTTGAATAACCCTTGCGTGAAGCCTTCTGAATATCCGCATCGGAAAATTTGCCTATTTTTTCTCCGAGTTTTTCATAAGGCACGCCAAGTTGTTTGGCCAAGTTTTGTAAAGTTTCAGGTTCTTCTCTTTCAATGCGCTTGTCATCCTTCATAGAAATTTTTTCTGTTCTGACTGTGCGCGTGTCTTTTTCTGTTTCTTTGTATACAAAAACACCGGACAAACCGCTGTTAGGGTCTTTTAACATGTCTTTCTTTTGTTCCAGTGTCAAAGAATCAAAGCTTACAGCCTTCTGCGCCTTTTCCAGCGCCTTCTCACCTGTCCATTTGCTGTCTAATCTATATTGCTCCGCTTCATTCTCTTTGGAAATGTCTTTTTTGCGAAAAACAACCACTCCCTCTTCCACATATTTGCCGTCTTTGACAATATAATTGCCTTCTTCGTCCTTTTCAAACACTGTTTCTTTTTCATATTTGAGCTTGTTTCCGGAATCATAAGAATGCTGCTTTAAAAGCTGGCCTTTTTTCGCCACTTTATGTTTTGCCGTATCAATTTTGTAATTCACTCTCTCTTCAAGAAGCTGGCCGTTCTGATCATAAATATACAACTTGTTTTGGATTTCCTTAATAGACTGATTCCCCTCTTTAAAATATCTTTCCACGGGGGTTCCCATGTCGGTGATTTTATTGGTTTTCTTATCCACCTGAACCCCTACTCTTTTCTCAAGAGGCTGATCATATTTATATTCCTTGTTTTCACAATCTGTGGTGTAATGCAAATACGCCACCACTAATTTATCTTCTTTGTCTAAAGCATAAGTCACGCCTTTACCTGCCCGCTTTTCCACATCTTTATAAAGATTTTCAGCCAACGGGGTCTCACCTTGCACCTTTTCTGCCCGCCAATCTATATCCCCATTCTTATTTAAAATTATTTTACCTTTGTTGTCTCTGGCCACTTTTTTATGAACAAAAGTTTCTTTGCCCTTGCCTTGCACATATCCGTCCAACTTCATTTTTTTCCCTGCTTCTGAATAATTATAATAGTATGTGGTGAAGTTTTCGTTGTTGTCGGAGATGACAAAGCTGACGAGCTGGCCTTGGGCATTGAATGTGCGGGTTTGGGAATGGGTCATGTCATAGGTGGGGCTGCCGAATTTGTCTTTGTCTGTCTTCGTATAAAGAGGCTGGGTCACTGTGTATAAAGCGCCTGCGCCTGCGCCGGCTTTGGCTGAGGCCGGGTAGTTCCATTCTGTTTTGCCTGTTTTTTCTTTCACCAGAATAACTCGCTGGCCTTCATACATCACACTTCTGTCCCGAAAATCCGGCAGTTCAAACAAAGCCAAGAAAAGCTGTCTGGGCGTGAGTCCAAGTTTCATGGCAAATTCAATCTGATCTTTGCCAGGAGCGCCGCCCCACACCAAAGACAAAACTTCTGTGATGTCTTTTTTATAAGTTTTGGGTTGAATAGAATCTTTCAGTTCAGTGTTTTTGTGAAACTCAACAGTGTCAAATTGCGCCATATAACCGGCATTGTCCACTTGATGAACATAATCCGCCATATTGATTTGATTGATATTTTTATGCTCATACGCCAGATTATAAGACGCTTCTCTTAGGGCGCCCTGCTTTCTAGCAGTAAAATAGGAAATAGCAGGATTCACTGCCAAATGCAACCCCGCATTCACCAAACTGCCAATATCAAAATATTCAAACTCCGGATCCGGATCAGGCACAAGTTTAGGGATCCAGCCCTGGCCCACAGAAAGCAAGGTCAAGGCCCCGCGGATACCTTCTATTCTTTTTTCTCTTTTTTCATTTTTCTCCAATCTGGTTAATTCATCTTTGGACACAATTTCTTCCCCATGAGAACTCACAAAATCACCGTTTTTATGTGTGTTCATCACAGGTGAAATGCGGACTCTGTCAATTGGTTTTTCCCAATTGGGCGAAAAAGAAAAAATAGGCATGGCTGCCAAAATATCACTGACTCTGTCCCATTTAATGATTTTGTCTCTTTTTTCATTTGTCAGAGACTCATAATCCCAGCCCTGATCTTCGGCCAATTTTTCCAGCTTGCTGATGCGGCTGGCTTTGCCTCTGAAAGCTTCCCGAAGGGTAATTTCAAATGCCTGACCAGGCACATTGGTAAATTCCACATCTGTTTTGCCGTCCAAATTAATACCGGGAGATCTGCCGATCGGCATAAATACAAATGAATTAACCAGCCTGTCTTGGTTTTTTCTTTCAAAAGCATAATACATCACATTGGAAATATTCACTGTGATGCCGGCGCCAAAAGCTATGCCGGCTGTGTGCACTGTGCTGCCTTCCATGCTTTTGTCAATAGATACCCCGTCGGGCATGGTATAAAAATTGATGGTCATTGTATCAGCGACTTTTTCAATATCTGACAATTCTTCCGGTTTAAGATGCCCCATGGAAGACACCTGATGATTCTCTGCTGCATACATCACATCACTCAATGCCTCATAAGTGTCACCTGTATCTCTTATGTTTTGCACCATGGTCCACACAGGCCCCACAACCTGGAATAATCCTTCCACAGCCGGACGGGTATATTTCATGATTTTTTGTCCGGGAGACAAAGGGTTGTCTTGCTTGGCCAGAGTGGGGTATGCTTGCGGCATTTTGGTTTTGTCCATTCCCTCCATGCCCTCCACAAGGTCCAACATGGCCAATAAATCAAACCCTGCCTGCAAAGCTTTGTCTTTTTCTTTATCTTTTTCTTTGTCTGTGTCTTTATCTGTGGCTTTGTCTGTGTCTGTGTTTTTGTCCTTTTCTTTTTCTTTTGTGCTTGCCCAAGCCCAGTAAGTGTTGTAAAGCTTTACCATCTTGGCTTTGTCTTTGGCTATAGCGGCTTTGAAAGCTTTTTCATCAATGGTTGTTTTGACTTCATCTGATGTGCCTTCAAATTCAATAATCTGAAATTTGTCCTTATTGGCTTCATAGTACCTTTCAATACTTTCTTCAAATTTTAAAAACCCATTCATGCTGTTTTGAGTCAACTCCTTCTCACCTAGGGCCAATATTTTGGCTTTTAATCCGGATTCAATGGCCATGGACGTATTATCAGCAGCTTCGGCTATGTGTCTATTAATCGTTTGCCGTTGTTTTATGACTTTGTCTTTGTCTTTGTCTTTTTCAGACAAATTCATTTTTTTCCAAAAATCCGGTAATTTGTCATCTTCTATAGGCCCTTTAATGGTCTCTGCATCTGCCTTCTGCTTATCTTCAGGCTGAGTTTTTTTGGCATGTGCCTCTGGCGCAGGAGGACCTTCCAAAGTGTCTTCCATTGGCTCTGGCATGGGCTCAGTGTCTTTGTCAGCGCCTTCGTCCAGATCAACAACTTTGGCTTTCTCTTTTTCCTTCTGCACAGGATCAGCTTGGGCTTCGGGGATGCCCAGTGTCATACGGATAGGGTCTTTTGATATGTTTGGATCCGGCTTTACTGATGCTGGAGCAACATGAAAAGATTGTGTTAACAGGGTGAAAAAAACCAGCAAATTAACAGCCAGTCTGCCTGCTTCTGCGAAACTTATTTGCGATGGGAAGGCTCTTATTTTTGCCATTAATTCAGAAACTGCCACACCCAAAACAGGGGTATTGGGTCTCAAGGCCCTGCGAATAAAAGCAAGAGCAAAACCAATTCCAGCCGGCACAATGAGAAAAACAAAATCTTTAAGAATATTGACAGCAACATAAATTGCATCTTTCTGTTCCCAAGCCAATGAAGTTGCGGCCACAGCGGCAAAAGACAAACCCAGCACAAGGACATTCATTTTGAGATTGTTTTGAATAGCCCATTGGCGGAAGCCGGTTTCGCTTCTGAGCCAGGACCAGGCTTGTATGGTGTTTCTGCCCAGTCTAACTGGCCAGGAAGGCTCAAAGCGCTGCACTGTGAGGACCTTGCCGTTTACTTCTATGGAATGGCCAACACCACTTTGTCTGTTTGAAAAAAAGAATTCATGCACATCACCCGTGCTGCGCTGTTTCACTGTTGCCACATAGCCGGTGACGCCATTGTCTTTTTTCTTTTCTAAAGACTGCACTTGCCAAAGAGACAGCTTGAACCCTTTAAACCACAGCATGGCTTGAGCTTGGGTAATAAGGTTTTGGAATATGGCTTTCACTGCTATGGCTGGGGCCAATAAGGTTTGCACATACCCGGGACGACCTTTGCCCAAAGGATGGATCGCTGTGCTTAAAGAATTCACAACCGTGAGTTTTTCCCCGGCAAATAGCTTTTCCAATGGGGTTTTGTCCTGGCGGAATGCATCCAAATAGTCATGGTCATCAATTTTGTCAAACCGCGGCGCCAAAACCACATACGCTGTGCGCTTGTCTTTGAGCAGGTCGCATATTCCACGCGTGTGGAAGCCGCCGGCAACCAAAACAGCTATAGGCTGTTTTGATTGAAA
>JANQER010000286.1 GCA_028278255.1 Elusimicrobiota bacterium
GAGGCCCTCACCCTTCACTTCGTGAAGCCCTCTCCCGTCGGAGACAGGAGAGGGGATTTGAAGGAAAAAAGCATTTCGCAACAGTTCCCTAAAGTGCACTGCAAAGGACACACTGTCATCAATTAACCACCACATTTTCAAAACACACAAACATCATGAAACACAATTTTGATATAGCAGTCATAGGCGGCGGGCATGCGGCTATTGAAGCAGGACTTGCTGGTGCGCGACTGGGAATGAGTGTGCTTTTGGTCACCATGGATCGCACCAAGATCGGCCAAATGTCATGCAACCCGGCTGTGGGCGGCGTGGGCAAAGGCCAAGTGGTGCGGGAAATTGATGCTTTGGGCGGGGAAATGGCCTGCGCCGTTGATAAGGCCGGGTTACAATTCAAAATGCTCAATCGCGGCAAAGGACCTGCTGTGTGGAGTCCGCGCGTCCAGTGCGACAGGCAGCTTTACAGACACATCATGACAGACGTTGTGTCAAACCAGCCGCGGCTCACAGTGATTGAAGATGAGGCCACGGCGGTCTTAGAGAAACGCGGACATGTCAGAGGAATTGTCACGCGCAGCAGCGGGACAATCACATCCAAAGCTGTCATCCTCTGTTCAGGCACATTTATGAACGGCTTGCTTCACCGCGGACACTTGTCACAGCCTGGCGGGCGCATGGATGAAAAAGCATCTGTAGGACTCTCTGACAATCTGCGCATTTTGGGTTTTGATGTGGACCGGCTTAAAACCGGCACGCCCATGCGCCTTGACAGCCGGTCAATTGATTACACGAAGTGTTTGCCTGCGCCTGGGGATGATCTGCCGATCCCCATGTCCCATTTGACACAAAAGATCACGCAGGCGCAGCTCCCTTGCTGGATCACACGCACAGGAGTCAGGGCCCATGAGATCATTCAAAACAATCTGAAACTGTCCGCTCTTTACAGTGGGCGCATCACATCCACTGGTCCGCGGTATTGTCCTTCTATTGAAGACAAAATTGTTAAATTCCCTCATCACAGCACGCACCAAATTTTTTTAGAACCCGAAGGTTACCACACAAACGAAATTTACGTGAATGGCTTATCCACGAGCCTGCGGGAAGACATACAGGAACAACTGGTGCATTCAATCCCTGGCCTTGAAAAAGCCGTGTTTCTCAAATACGGATATGCTGTGGAGTATGATTATTGTCCTCCCACGCAATTAAAACCCACCTTGGAGACCAAAAACATAGAAGGCTTATATTTTGCCGGTCAAATCAATGGGACCACTGGTTATGAAGAAGCCGCTGGGCAGGGTCTTATGGCAAGCATGAATGCCGTTCTCAAACTCCGGCAGGAGCCGCCCCTTGTTTTGCGCCGGGATGAAGCGTATATCGGCGTTATGATTGATGATCTGGTCACAAAAGGCATTGATGAACCTTATAGGCTCATGACCTCCCGGGCAGAATATCGTTTGCTGCTGCGCTGGGACAATGCTGATTTAAGGCTGATGGATTATGGCCGCCGAGTCGGACTGATTTCTGAACAGATTCACCAGGCTTTTTGCCTTTATCGTCAGAATGTTTTAACAGCTGTGCGCAGCGCTCTTCCCAAAGGAGCAGAATCCAGATTGTTATCAGCAGACCAAGAACCAGGGACTGGAGGCCATGACAAAGGCCAAACAGCAGGTTCAAAGTTAAGAGGCCATTTCCCGCAACAATGTCAACAAATATGGAATGACAGTCACGTGCAGCGGCAAGTGGATATTGAAACCACCTATTGGGGGTACATCAAACGCCAAATTCTTGACATTGCCAAATTCCGGCGCATGGAATCACGCCGGATTCCTCCCCGCATGGATTATGATTCACTGTCCGGCCTTTTGATTGAAGCGCGTCAAAAATTCAACCGGGTACGTCCTGAATCCTTGGGACAGGCTGCCCGCATTCCCGGCGTGACCCCATCGGACATCGGTGTGCTGATGGTGTACCTGGAACGCCTTCGCAGGCAAAAATGCAACCACAGAGTCCACAGAGGACGCAGAGAAAAGCATTTTTGTGGAGAAGACAGCATACCCAAAATGCACATATAGCACATGTTATTCGGGTTAATATTTGGTTATTGTTTCTTGGAATTTGGTTATTTCCGGTATATTTATGCAAAAAGAATGGTTTCAGAATCAAGAACGGCAGGCGCAGGCTCTTTTTTCCTCTTTGGGCATAGAGGTCAGTTCTTCATTGATGGACCAAATCACGGGTTATTTGAACCGTCTCCTGTCTGAAAACAAAAAGACAAATTTGATTTCATGCCGCTCAGATGAAGAACTTTTTTGGCATCATTTGATGGACGCGCTTATGCCATTGCGGGATCCTTCTTTAAGGGGACGTGCTTTTGCGCGATGTGTGGATATTGGGAGCGGGGGTGGTTTTCCAGGGATTCCGCTGCAACTGGCCAAACCTTCCTGGGCTTTAACGCTCATTGACTCTGTCAGAAAAAAACAATTGTTTCTCAAAAGCATTTTAGAAGAATATGCTTTACATCACTGTTCAGCTCTTTGGGCCAGGGCTGAGGAATTGGGGAAGGAGCCGTTACATAGAGAAAATTACGATGTGGCTTTTTGCCGCGCTTTGGGCGCCTTTTCCACGTGTTTGGAATTGGCTATGCCATTTCTCAAAATCAGTGGCTCATTGTATGCGCTGCGCGGTGCAGAAGCCCCTCAAGAGGCAAAAAAAGCACAGTCAGCGCTGGAGGCCCTGGGAGGAGAGATCAAAGACATTTTTGATTATCATCTGCCGCGGATGAACAAAACACGGTATATTGTACGGGTCGATAAAACAAAATCCACGCCCGCGGCCTATCCACGCCGGACCGGTGTGCCGGCCAAAAAGCCGCTGTGACACAAGTGCGAAGTCAAAACAAAAAAACATGAAAAAGACACTGGTGCTTGTTATCCTTATTGTCCTGGGAATTGGGGTTTATTGGAAGTGGTTCAGAAAAACACCACTTGAAAAAGGACAAATTCTTCTTGCCCAAGGGGACATGGGAGGCGCTGTGGAGCTTTTTCTAACGGCTCTTCGAAAAAGAGACTTAAATCCTTTGGTTGAAGAAGCTTTGCGCACAGAGCTTTCCCGCGCGTATTTGTTAAAAGGTTCCGTGGAAAATGCCGAAGAGCAGTTTCGTTTGATCAAAAACAATTATCCGCACAATATTTTTTCTCATCTGGGTTTGGGTTTTTTAAGCTTGTCCAAAGGGCACAATGCTTTTGCCATAGACTATTTCAAAGAAGCCAGAAAAATTGATCCTCAAGACCCGCGTGCTTGTTTAGGGCTGGCTGGCGTGTACGTTTTTCAATCAAAACATGAAAAAGCCAGGCAAGAATACCTCACTATCCTCAACAGCATTCCCACAGACCGCGTGGCGCGCAGGGGTTTGGCACAAGTGTATATGCTGGAAGGGCTCTTTCAGGATTCTGTGGCAGAGTATGAACAGGCATTGAAAGCGCTTCCGCAAGACACTGGTGTCCGTTTGGCATTGGCGCGTGTTTTGTTCCTTTCAGGCAATATCAAAAGAGGGGAAGAAGAAGTGCGAAAAGTGTTGAAGAAGGACAAAGCTTTGCCTTCGGCCTTGCTGCTTTTGGGGGACATCCTGCAAAGCCAAGGACAACGACAGCCAGCCAAGAAGTGCTATGACATTATTTATCGGCAGGACAGACGTCAGATCATGGCAGGCCTGCGCTTGTCTTTGTGGCATGCCAGAGAAGACAATGTCACAAAAGCCAAGGAATTACTGAATGAAATCGCTTTAATCCTCCCACGCCAAGCGCCCTCTTATCCCAAAACATTTTCCGGGTTCCATGACATTTGGGATGCCCATCAAATCAAAAGATATATGCGCGACATCAGAGTGGCGTATCACACAACCAAAGCCAAGTATTATTTGATACAGGCGCTGTATGCTGATGCTGAAAAAGACATCCATTTGGCCCTGGACATCAACCCGCATACCTTTGAAGGATTCCGCTTGATGATGACGCTCAACACTTTGCGCAGCAATCCTCAGGGAAGAGACAAATGGGGACAAATGGCCAGTGATATCTATTCACAGCATCCTGTGCTTTTCTTGGACAGGGCTGAATCAGCGCTTGACTTGGGACGCATCCAAGAGGCTTTGACTTATGCCAAAGCCGCAGTGGCGGCATGTCCTTTTATGGCCCGGGCCCCGGCAGTGCTGGCGCGGGTATTTTTGAGACTGAACAAAACAGAAGAGGCGCGCATGGCTGCGGAAAGAGCCGTGTCATTGAATCCGCATGATTTTGATGCGCAGCTGGCCCATGCCCTTTTTCTCAAAGCACAAAAAAAGTTAAAAGAAGCGCAATCTGCTTTACAAAGGGCCATTGGGCTCAATCCTTTTAGCGGGCACGCCCATCACGAAATGGGAAAACTTTTGCGCGCACAAAAAAACAATCAACAAGCGGCTCAGTTCTTCAAAAAAGCAGCCCGCTTGGAACCGTTGGTGTATGGAGCAAATAAATAGGATTTTTGATTTTAGATTTGCAATTTTTGATCGAAAACCTAAGAAGACTGGGCGCCTAGGCGTTTCGGCTTTTGGCCAGTAATTTTTGGGTTTGCGGGCCCACCGGGTTGAGGCTGTTTCGAGGCGAATGGTTCGGACTTGCCGTTTAATAAATCGCAAATTAAAAATCCAAAATCCAAAATAAATATTATGATTCCTCTTAAAGACAATTTGTCCAGGCGTACTTTTCCTTTTGTCAATATTCTATTGATTCTGATCAATATTGGCGTGTTTGCGTACGAAATCAAAAGCCTGGCGCAGCCCGAGATGCTCAAAAACTTTATTCACACATTTGCGGTTGTGCCGGCTCACCTCTTGGCCTCTCCTATCACGGAGTGGCACACTGTTTTCAGTTCAATGTTCCTTCATGGCAGCTGGATGCATATTGCGGGCAACATGCTCTATTTATGGATATTCGGAGACAATGTGGAAGACCGCATGGGACATATGCGGTATTTGGTCTTCTACCTGCTCATTGGCTTTATTGCCGCTATGACGCAAATCTGTCTTTTCCCTCAAAGTCAAATCCCCATGCTGGGCGCCAGCGGAGCGATTGCCGGGGTGCTGGGCGCTTATTTTGTCCTATTCCCCAAAGCGCGTGTTTTGGCATTGGTCCCGATCTGGATTTTCATCAAAATATCTGAGATCCCGGCCTTCTTTTTTCTGGGGTTCTGGTTTATTATTCAGGCTTTTCAAAGCTGGGGATCTATTATTCAAACGCCAGGGAATGCAGGAGGCGGTGTGGCGTGGTGGGCGCATGCCAGCGGGTTCCTGGCCGGATTACTGCTCATTTTCTTTTTCCGAAAACCCGGAAAAAGTAATCGATAAAAAACAATCACATGTAGGCCATGTAGGAATGTAGAAATACAAGGTGACTACTCAGGTCTACAAAAAAACACATTGGAACCACGGATACTCCCTTCCTACAAACAGGGACCAAACTTAGCAGCATGGACACGGATGGACACGGTAAGTCTTTACAAGTATTTTTTAACTTAAAAAGAACCGCAATATTTTCGTTTTTACCGTGTTTATCCGTGTTCATCCGTGGTTGCCTGAGTGGTTAATGCAAGACTTAGATTTTTATCGGCGCCAGTGATTGCTTCTATATGTCCTGCATGGGCTATATGTGAAATACGGGCTAAGGCTTCTGTTTGCGGAGGCGCTTGATTTCTTCCAGAACATTTTTTTGGCATTCAGGACAATACCAATGCGTGAATTCAGCTTCTGAATGTTCACTGATATATGATTCAACTTGATGCCAAAAACCTTTGTCATCACGGATTTTTTTACAATACGCGCAAATAGGAATAATGCCGCGCAGGGTTTTAATTTCAACCAGGGC
This sequence comes from Elusimicrobiota bacterium, assembly GCA_028278255.1. Taxonomy (GTDB): domain Bacteria; phylum Elusimicrobiota; class Elusimicrobia; order FEN-1173; family FEN-1173; genus JANQER01. The sequence goes on from JANQER010000286.1 coordinate 5,898, forward strand.
TTTTTGAAGATCTGCAATGGTTTTATCGCGTTCAGACTCTGCTTTTTTTCTGTCTGTGATATCATTCATGGTGGTGAGAAGACAAGGCTCATTTTCCAAGTGAATTGTTTCCGCACAAAACAGGCCCCATAAAATGTCTCCGTTTTTCCGGCGCACCAGCACATCTTTGTCTCTGGCGTATCCTTTTTCCTTCATTTCATCAATGACTTTCTGCCTTTGACGTCTGTCCACAAAGATATTGAGCTGTTTGGAAGTTTTGCCAATGACTTCTCCTTTTCGATATCCCATGGTCTTCAAGAACCTATTGTTGACTTCGATAAAACGGCCCTCTGAAATGGTGGTGATGGCCATGAGAGCTGAATTGGTGTGAAAGGCTTTGGCAAACTTGTCTTCGCTTTTTTTCAAAGCCTGCTCTGTCTTTCTCCATTCATTTTCAAACGCTTCCAATTTGGCAATTCGCTTCTGCAACTCTCGCAGTTCTGTCAGGTATCCGGAATTGTTTTTTGGCTTGCTTTTCATGGCGGTCCTTTCAGGCCAATTGTTTTTTGATCTCAATTTTACAAGCTTTTAACGTGAGGAATAAATCCCATAGAAAAAAAGACACGGACAAGGTCAAAAACACAATACTAATAAAAAACAAAAACAGAATAAGGGACTGAAAAGCCCAGCCCATAAACAACAAAAAGAACAGCCCGATCAACATGGCGCTGCAAAAAAAAATGCTTAAGGCAGAAAAGACAATACAAAGCCGCAAAAGCTCAGTGCGCCTAAAAAAGATCAACAACTGTTTTTTCAGGTCCTCTTTTTCTTCTGGTGCGCCTGTCTGGATTTCTCTGGCCAATAGTCGGGATCTGTCAATGGCTCTGCCCAATCGGTTCGTAAAAGAAAGAAGCAAAAGCCCCACGCCTGAGATCAATACAGCCGGTACCACTGACAGCTGAATAAGCCGTGTGAAGGATTCAATATGGCTTGTGTCCATGACTCTTCTTAAATTGCTGGATTTTTAATATGCTTTGGTCATATGATGCCTCATTTACACGATATATACAACAAAAAATTTTTTGAAGAATGGGGCCCCAAAAATGCCAAATATACCCAGTCGGCACGCATTGTGACAGACCTGCTTTTCAATGCTTTTATCCCAAGGCGTCTGGTTGACATCGGCTGCGGGTGCGGGGTGTACAGCCATTTTTTCAAGGAGAAGGGCGTGGAAGTTGTTTCCTTGGATGGCGTGGTACCGGCTGCTGACATTGCCTTCCCGATTAAGGTCATTGTCAGGGATTTGACAGTCCCGTTTAAAAACGTCTGGGGCTCTTTTGATATGGCCCTGTGTCTGGAAGTGGCAGAACACATTCCGGAACAATACGTGGCTGTGTTCTTAAAAAATATTACCCATCTCAGTGACGTCCTCATCCTATCGGCTGCGCCGCCCCATCAAGGCGGACATCATCATGTGAATGAGCAGCCCAAGCGCTATTGGGTGAAAAGAATGGCTGAACTGGGATTTGCTTATAACCGAAAAAAAACAGGCGTGATACTGGAAAAAATCAAAAAAATAAAAATGCCTTACATGTGGATGGGCGAACATCTCAGCGTCTATGAACGTGTACCGCCTGGAAAGCCGCTCAAGTGGGATATGCCTTTTCAAACCAGGATGACATGAACTTGTTTTTTGACTGTTTATTGGCGTCTTCAGCCCTCACAAAAAGCAGCCAAAATTTCCCCATAATAAATCCGATGGTAATCCTTCAGAGGATAATTTTTAATAATATTTTTATCCAAAAATCCTTTAGGATCCATGTCTTGGAAATAAATCTTTTTGCATTCTAAAATAAGATTGGCTTCTTTGTAACAAGGGGAGGAAACAAATTTGGACGGTTTCAGCGTCAGGCTTGTTTGCTTTAATTTATTCCCATCCTTCCCGGACACAGACCCCATGATTTCAAGATCTTCTCGGTGTTTTTTGGGAAAAGCGCACAAAGTAAAGGAATCATGCTTTTCCAAATAGTTATACGTATGCCTTTGAGGCCGCACCACTATTTGAGCAAAAGGTTTGCGCCACATGCACCCGATGCTGCCCCATGCCACTGTCATCATATTGCAATCATGCATTGTCCCTGTTGTCAACAGCAGCCATCTGTTCATCCATAATGTTACATTTTCCAAGCAAAGATTCTTGATGTCAATATTTTTCATTTCAACGCTCCTGAATACTAATCTATAAGATCAAAGATTGAAGACTTTTCTATCGGCAAGGCGTCAAGAAAGTCAAGATTTTTCGATCGTTTTTTGTTTTTCCTTTTTATGTTTTTTTGTGTCTCCCCGTGCCCCCCGTGGTTAAAAAGAGCGGGGCGCGAAGCGCGGTCTTTTATCCGGGTGATGATTTTATTGTCTAGTTGAATTTGTTACTATTTTACACCATATGGACACCTCCGCAAACCCAAAATATGATTTTCTTATTATAGGCGCTGGCATCATGGGGTTGGCTTCTGCCTATGAAATAAAAAAACGACTACCGTCAGCTTCCATCGCTGTTCTTGAAAAAGAACCTGAACCTGGCTTGCATGCCAGCGGACGGAACAGCGGGGTACTGCATGCTGGCATTTATTATCCCAAAGGCACGCTTAAAGCGCAGATCTGTGTAACAGGCGCCAAGCAAATGCGCGATTTCTGCGAGGAACATAAAATCCCCTGGAAACGCAATGGCAAGGTCATTATTGCCAAAGGCGAAGAGGAGCGCGAACCTCTCAAAAGACTATTTGAAAATGCCAAACAGAACGGCGTGAATGTACAGTGGCTGGATGCACAAAACATTAAGCAATATGAGCCGCATGCCAATGACGCCATTGCCGGCATGTAC
>JANQER010000315.1 GCA_028278255.1 Elusimicrobiota bacterium
AGTTGCCCGATTTATCGGGCTCTTTAAGGCAAATAAATGCATTAAAAGCGCCCCATAAATGGGGCAATTACAAAAATCCAGCTTATCTAAACCACATTGCTTTTAGCCCGAATTTTTCAATTGAAAAATTCCCTTCGCATAGCTTAGGATGGCTTCGCCCTGGGTTCACCCCTCGGAACATGGCTGCACAGCAGCCACATTCCGAGCCCTGCGGGAAAATTTTCATTTGCACTTTTTTGTACATCAATCATTGACGACAATACTGTGCAACTGAAAATTTTGGGTTAGTGCGCCAATCGTTGAATAAGTGTTGTCAGTTCTTTGGCGCCTATGGGCCTGTGCGTTGTTTCTGTGACGCCGGATTTCAATAATTTATCCCGCAGAGCTTCTGTCATTTGTCCACTGGCCACCAATATTTTGGTGGAACGCATATAAGCCACGTTCTTTTTATATTCGCATATATCCCAAGTGGTTTTGTCCGGCAGATTGTGATGCATCACAATCAGATCAGGCGGCATTTCCGTCATTCGCCTGATGGCTTCTTCGCCTGTGTGCGCGGATTCAATGGTATAGAAAAGTCCTGTTTTTTGTACAGTCCTCACCAAAAAATTGAGTGTGTCAGGCGACTCATCCACAATGAGCACACGTTTTAATTTAGGGATCATTTGAACCTTCCCTTTACTGACAATTGAATTGTCACCACATCGCACTGCTTGTTATCCGCGCGTCAATAGTCTTAACTATATTACCACAAAAACAATATAATATCAATTGTTCTTCACATTTTTTTGATTTAAAATAACAATATCCCTATTTCTGAATAAACTTGAAATCATCACCATGAAGGCCAATCAGCACACTTTTTCCGGATTCATCAACTTTTAACGCGCCATACCGGGCATTGGCATACAAACCAGCATTCCCTTCCTGAAACATGAATGATTCTGCACCCAAACGCAAACCACCGCGCTTGCGGTAAAAAAGAAGGTGCTCGCCCGCTTGCAAGCTCTCCCCTTTATGGACCCGAATAAACTTGGCCACATTGTTTTCATCCAGAGAAACAACAACGCATCCCTTGTTGGCCAATTGCGCTATTGACACCTCTCTGGCAAGGGCATAACGCAGCACCATATAATCGCCCTGCATAAGCGAGCGCGGATCTCTTGGCGCCAAGCGCAAAAGCATTGTGCGGCCATTGGCAAGCGTCTCTTCCTTTTTCACAATCAGAAAGTTAACAGACACAAAGACAAGAAGTGTTGTGCCCCAGAAAATAATTTTTCTCATTGGGACACCTCCCTGCGCAAACAAAGTCCGGCTATCCAGCGAACAACAAGGAGAACAATCCCGCTCCCGGCAATGACCCAGGATTTATGCGCCAGATCAATATTCAGCGCATAATAAAACAACACCAAAAAACACGGTATAAACACATAAGACAGAGCTGTGAGGATTTTATCGCCAAACGCATAACCTATGATCAGCAAACCAATGGCCACAAGGACGCCAGGCGTGGTCAAGACCCCCAGAAGAAGCGTTGACACAACTGTCAGAATAAACCAAGGCGCACGTCTCTTTGACACATCTGTCAAATACCAATAAAGAAAAAGCAGGCTGCCCGTCAACAAAAGACTTGACGGCCATAAAGGCTCATTAAAATTATTCCGCCACAAGTCCACCTGAGTGAGATTCATGAAAAGGATTGTGGCAGGCAGCATCACCGCTGAGGCATAGCGCAAAGGGGCCAGAAAAAGACATGGTTTTTTATGCAGAAGCAGCAGCCCGGCCAAAAACACTTCCACGGCAACAAGCAAATGGATAAAAGAAAATGCTTCCTCCGCAATAATCCATGCTGCGGCAATCCCGGACAGAGCCAAGGGTGAAAGGAAGCGATAAATACTGTTGGCATAAAAAGGATAAACCGCAACGCACACAATAAAATGCGCCACAAAAACAGCTGAGAACTCTAATGTTCTCAACAGTTCAGAGGCACCAATCAGGACGGACACATTTCCGCACATGGCCAAAGAAAGGGAGAGTTGCGTCAAAAATGTCGATTGACTTCTTTTGGAGAGATAAATGGCTGCAGCAAGAAAAATCACACCAGATATAATCGCGGTTTCACTGTCACTGAACACGCGGGCCACAGCCAGAAAAATGAGCAGGAAAAAAGTGGAAAACCAAGCCCCTGTGCCAAAAAGAACGCGTATATAGAGAGGATCCTTTAAAGACGCCTCAGACTCATCCAGATCATGTGTCAGTCTCTTCACATCCTCAGAATTCACCAAGCCTTGCACTTGAGGGTGCGTCAAAAGCTCTCTGACGGTGAGATCATTGTCGTTCATGGCTCCATCTCCCAAGATTCATCCGCCATAACAGCAGCGGTTCGTCTCAGCCAAAAAGCAGCTGCGCTGACCACAACCAATATAATGATCGAAAAGGACAAAAGCTCGTAAACAGGAGAGAAACGTACACCATGGAACAAAAGTTTTCCAATCACTGTCAACAAAACAACGCAGGTGTTCATCACAATCAGCGCAAGAGGTCCCATGTCGCGGAATTTGAAACGACAGCACAGGTATCCGCCCACGGCAGCAGCCGCCCAGACCAAAGCCGCAAAAACTCTCACAGGCTCCAGGTCATCAAACTCAAGAATCAGATGAATGGCTGGAATCGATAAAACAACCAGCAAAGGTGTGAACAGCAAACTGCGCAGCCATCCGTTGTTCAGCCATTCAAGACCTCTTTTCACCCCTGCCTCACGCAACACCAATCCCGTGCCATTGAGGACAAACAGTGTCAGGCACAAAAATTCGTACGGCATGTGATAAGCCGGATCTCCGACTTGCTTCCAATAAAGGATCATGCCAGTGTTCAAAAGAACAAGCCAGAGCAGCCAAAGCGCAGCAAATTCTGACACGATCACCCACCCCAATATCAGAAAGGACCAACCGACAAATAACTCAAACGCATCAGCGCCGGTCTGATAGATCTGCCCGTACACCGCCAGCTGAACACCGACCAAAACCGCTCCGCTCAAAAGAAGCACCTTGCCGCTGAGCTGTGTTCTCCCCCGTTTATAAGCGGCAATGACACAAATAAAAATACCTGCTTCAATCATCCCGAACTTGAAAAATTTCCCAATTGACGCCCAGTTGTAAGCAAAAAAGAAAACAACACCGGCCAGAACCAATGCACAACCCAAAAAAAGAAGCATTTGCCGTGCCCAGGAAAACCAATCAGACACAGGCCGCAGCACAGCGCCGGCAGAAAGGAACGCCTGATCACTCAGCAGCCCTTTCTGATGCAGTGAACGAATGAGCCCAATGTCCGCTTTTTTATTCAATGCCGGATGATTCAATTGATCTGCTTCATTGCCCATAGATCAATTATAGTTCATTGCGGGCGTGTTGTAGAAAAAAATTTTTCATGTTTTACCGCCTAATATTCCTCGCCGACTTTGCTGAATTCAGCGTTTTCAACCCATCTTTCAGGCGCGGACAGAAATTCAATGATGTTTTCAATCAATTCACAATGTCTTTTCTCTTCATCGATAATTCTTTCAAACACCTGTTTTTTCACTGTATCGGTTGTCTGCTGTGCCTGCCTGGTGTAAAAATCAATGCTTCTATGCTCCATTCCCAGCGCCAATCGATACAAATCAGTCTGGGACATATCCAATCTCATACTGCTCCTCAATATTTCCCAACCGCGAAAAACATTTTTCGGACTTTTATACACCACATCTTCTTGTGTTAATCCCCCTGTTTTCTCTTTCATCTGCCTCAAAATCTCCCAATGCTTTTTCTCTTCCTCTGCCAATTCAATAAAAATAACAGCCAATCCTTTTTCCAGGGATTTCCGGGCAAAGCCCCGATACAGGGCTTCCCCCTCTTTTTCCAGCCTCATTGCAATATCATAGATATCCATATCAGCGCTCCATTTTTTCAAATGTCTTGCCAATCATAACACTATGGCATCATAGCCCCTTTGCTCTGCTATTCTATTTTCACTTTAATTACCCTCAATCTGCTTACAATTACTTTATAAAAACCAAGGCGTTATGCAAATGATCAACTTCCCTTTATTACTGACATTATTCCCTTATATACTTTCCAGTCTATCAAGAGCTGCGAAAATCCACTTTGCTCACATCAAGAAGAAAAGTAATATCTGTTGAATCCAGCTTTTTATCTTTTAAGATTGTTTTGACAGCCTCATCAATAACTTTTTTTTCTTTGTCCTTACCGATGACTTCCAAAAGTTCAGTGAGATATTCTTTGGCGGGATGACCGCGGAACTTTCTCCAAAGAATTTCAGCCAAATCTTTTTTGTTCCCCATTTTCTTGTAAATGTCTTTTAAAATCTGATCCCTTTCGTAAGAGCAAAAAGAATCTTCCTTTGGAACAGATTCAGCCCACTTGAGAGCTGTCTCTGTATCACCAGCACATAAGAAAATCGACTAAATGCACGCACGCTCCCATTTTTCCTGACTCATCCTAATCAAGTATTTATTGTCACAATATTCCCATTTTCCACACTATCCCAGTATCTCCCAATGCCCGCCTTTGTCAGGGCCAATCCTTTTGATCAGCTTTCTTTTTTTTAACTCCTTGATGTTCCATTCAACGCCTTTAATGGTCAGCCCCGTCATTCTCGATATTTCAGGGATGGTGGTTGTGGGATTATCTTTAAGAATTTGACGTATTTTTTCCACTGTTTTCACCCTAGTTTTCCCTGCCTTTTCTGTCTTTTCATCGGGGAGCCTTTTAAGAGAGTATTCCGGGTTCCGATAAAATATCACCCTAAAAAAGTTGGTGATTTCAAATTGAGGCGGTTTAAGTCTTGAGGCACGCAGAATATCCTGCATCCGGCCTATTCCTGACCCAATGCGTTCTACTTTTCCCATCCTGTGAAAAAGATCAGCAATTATTAAATTTCGCCTGACTGATAATTTTCCAAAATCCCTTTGATCCAGCCCTTGCGGCAAACCGCCGGGATTGACAATTTCCACACGGTCATCATAGACATCCACATTTATACCTGCTCCTTTAAAATGGTAAATTTTTCTTTAAACTCAACAGTTAACCCTTCACCTTCAGCAACGATGAGTTCCATTTTTTCGATGTCCATGCTTTTGCCTTTCCGATATATCAGTTCCCTCTATAAATAAAATTTTACCATTTTGATTGCAATATAAAGATATATTATACGTATTTTAAAGAAAATAGAAGTTCCGCGATTCAAAGGACACCCGAACAACTCCCCGGCTGCTCAGAAACGGGATGCATTACAGATTTTTTTTATGTTTTTAAATGTTTCTGTAGCCCGCCGATTTATCGGCTCATTTTAAACAGTCTATATTTCCTCGATTCAAAGGATAATGTTTTTTTAAAAAACCTGTCTAAACGCTCAACATCCCTTGATTCTGCCGGCTTCTGGCGTGATGGATCAAGCCGTTCTAATTCGCGATCCAGAAAGTTTGAAATTGATGGAATTCTAGGGCCTGAATCTTTTTCCATGCCTTTACGTTTTATTTCCAACAGCCTTAGAATATCTTTTTTTAATGTTTTGTCTTTAATAAGACGCTTATAAAGAATTTTGAATTCGGTTGGCACAACCCCAAGCCCTTTTTCAATCCACAAACAAGCCAACACTGGCCTCAATGCATACAAATACTTCTTATACTGAACCCTCTCCTTCCTTAAATAAGCGCGATAGTTGTTTTGTGCCATCTTTAAATAATGATACATACACCCTATAGGGGAGAAATAATCTTTCATAAGCTTACGGAATGCAGATGTAAATGACTTGTTTTCTTGGTAAACAATTGGCGACTGGAACCATTCCATTAACGGCGGGTTAGATTTTCTTAAAAGCTTCAAAGCCTTGGTCAAATCCCAGCCTGAGACATCATACAAATCATCTTCAATAGGATATTCAATAACATCTCTCTTATCCTGGATTGTTAAATACCACTCAGTTTTTCGCAAATAGATAAACCGCACATCATAATCGCTGTTTTGTGATTCAAAACCCCACGCCCTGCTCCCCGACTCGCAGGCATAGAGAATTTTTACTTTCTCATTTTTCTCAATTTCTTTGATTTTTGTTTTTATTTTAGGCAGCATGTTGTTTTCTTTTAACATCACTTTTCCTCACCCTTGATGGCGTTTTCTACAGCCACCAGGACACAGGGGCTCTTTCATAGGACCTCTGTGGTTTTGTACCAGACTTATACGATTTCTCAAACTGCATAACTGCCCGTATATCATTTTTTATTTAATATACCTTGCTGTTTCTTCAAACTTTTCGATTAATTTATTGGCTAAATCAGTTTTCTTAATCAAAAAAGGCGCCCAACGACCTTGTGATTCCGGAGACAAATAGTTCTGCACTCGCAAACTCTCCCCGCGCTTACTCTTTACCACTGTAGCCTTCTCGATTTCAAGACTCGGGATGAACAATACATTCTCATCGATTTCCATTTTCTGAGGATTAAAATAAGCCCCAATCACAAAATATGAATGATGAGGTGAAAAAGTTTTCTTATTTATATCCATCAAAAAATACCCACGCTTTTCAACATTAAATCTCCCTTTGATCTGCAAAAATATAGGTTGAAACATTCCAGCCTTGGTAACAACCAGATCAATCCCCTGCGTATCTGTAACCGGTCGATATACACTTAACAAGGCCATCCATAGGCTTTTTGAAAGACGCATAGAAACATCATTACAGACACTACAGAGACGGCTTGAACGCGCACAAAAGAAAGTTGACCTTTCCCAGGTGGAAAGACAGGTGGGACGACTGCTTCAAAAGAATCAAAGGGCTGGACGATTATTCAAAATACGGTTTAATAAAACAGAAAACACACCTTCTGGATATAGTCTTCATTGGGAAAAAGACATTGAAGAACAAACATGGAAACAGCTCAGTGAAGGATGTTATGTTTTAAGAAGCAACAAACGGGACTGGAAAGAAG
>JANQER010000334.1 GCA_028278255.1 Elusimicrobiota bacterium
CGGCTTTGTCGGCTTCGTTGAAGACGGTGATGACAAGACCTTGGTCGGTTTGTTGGGAAACAGCTTTGAGGGCGCCGGTGGTTTGGTCTGTGATGATGGTTTGTGCAATGGCTTTGGTGGCCAGGTCTGTTTCTTGGTACACCAATAATCCCCCCTGGTGCTGGCCAAGCCCCAGCGCTTGGGCCAGTACACCAGCGGGATTGTCTTTGATGCTTGTTAGGTTTCTACCTGATATTTTGGCGATTTCAAATGCAGCTTGGGCTGTGGTGTATTTGATGTTGCCGCTTCGTTTGAAAACTTGGCCTTTGGCCAGAAGTTCACCGCCTTTGGTTAATTCACTGGCCAAACCTGCATCGTCATAGTTGTAGGTACGCAGGGTGTACCCGGCTATTTTTCCGTCTGCATTGTATTGGGCGTGTTCGCTGGCTATGATTTGCTGGTTGTCGTCCAGGAACACAGTGCGGACGCGGTTGCCTTGGGCGTCTTCTTCAAAGTAGACTTCAGCGGCTTGGTTGAGGACAGATTCTATGGCTGCATTGTCAATGTGCGCGCGGGCAAAATCCTGGATGGCTTGTTTGGCTAAACTGCCTTTTAAGAGCGTGAAGGTGAGCTTGGTGTCTACAAATTTTCCGCTGATTTCACGGAAGATTTTGCCTGTGGCCTTGGTGATTTGGCCTTGTTCATTGGTGTCAAATTTGAATGAACGCAATTCCACAAACCCGGCTGCATTTTCAAAAGCAGCGCCCACTATTCCGCCTTCGTTGTCAATAAACAGAGCCACGTTCTGGCCTTCAATGGATACGCCTATGACCAGGTCTGCCTGCAGGCCTTCTGCGGCCAGGACATTGGCGGCTTTTTTAAGGGTGTCCTGCATAAAAGCCTGGAGCGCGGCCGGGTTGAATTTGACGCCGGCCACATTTTCAAAAGCTTGCTGCAGGTCTGCCACTGTGATGGCCTTGCTGTTTTTATCGTGCAGGGAAATGTAAGCGCTGCCTTTGTCTGTGTGGGTTTGGATGATTTTGTCAGCTATTTTGATGTCCCCGTCTTTGGCGTGTTCCAACACAAGAGCCACTGCAGAGTCCTTTTGAGTATTGTTTTGTTTGTCTGCAATGTCTTGGTTTTTGTGGCTGGTATTTTTAGATGCAAAGTTTTTCTGAGCTGTTTGTTGTGTGTTTTGTGTGCGGGTGACAGTGAGTATGTTTTTGACAGAAGACATGGCGAGGCCAGGACCGGCTTTTTTGGCATTAACTGGCGCGAAGAATGTCTGAGGCGCCTCGAATGCTTTGTCTGCGAGCGCATTGATTTGGAATTTTTCTTTTAATGACAGTAAGGAGTGTGATGAGGCAAAGTTGTTTTTGTTGAGGGCTTTGTCCAGGAATTGTGCAAAGTCTTGTTTTTGGGCAGCCTGTTTCATTTGCTGCATTTGTTTTTTGGTGACTGTGTTTAATGTGACAGGCAGCCTGTCAAATATTTTTTTGGAGAGCAAAGATGAAAACGCAGAAGTGGTGTCCAGCACAGCAGAGAGGTACGCGATTCTTGCGCCCACTTCTTCATTTTGTAATCTGACTTGTTCTTCAGGTTCTGGTGCGCCGGGTCCGTGGCGGATGGCCATGGGTCTGCCGGAGAGTCGTGCGGATTCCAGACGAATAATGGATTTTGTGAGTGTTTGGCTGAATGCTGCGGCATAGTAATTGCCTGTTGTGCTGTTGCCTTTTTTGTCTGTGTATTGGGACTTTTCATGAAAGACTGTGTTGGCAGCGGCTTGCGCCACAACGGCGCCAATGGCCTGGCCCATGACATTGTTGGTGGCGCTGACAATGACGCGCGCCACGACTTCTGCCAGAACAGCGCCTGCCAGGGCTTTGGCAAAAGCTTTTCCAAAACTGTCTGTGTCATTGGCTGTTGTGTCTGGCTGTGACTTGTCTTGTGCCAGGTGGTTTGTGGCCAAAGTGGCGGCTGCAGAGAGCGCTGCTATGGTGAGGAGCTGGCGTCCTTCTTTAACGCCTGAGACGCGCGCTGCAGCCACATTGAGGGCAGTGACCAGTATGATTTTGAGAGGCGTGCCGGCATTTTGTACTGAGTCCAATGCCGATAGAGAGGCAATGGCTGCAGATGCAGCTGTTTTGAGCAAGTCATTGCCGCGCACACCTTGGGCATGGGCTGCTGCCACTTGGATGGCAACGTTCCCCATCACTTGAATAATGCCTTTTTCCAATCCTTTTAAACCGGATTTGGCCATTCCTTTGTTTAATCCGCTTTGAGCAAGAGCTGCAGCGCCTGCAATTGTGCCGGCTTTTAGGGCATCGCTCCAAGAAGCGCCATTGGCAGCAGATTGGACTGTTGTGAGCGCGGCTTGCAGGGCAATGGCCAGCCATGAGAAACTGCCTGCGCTCATGACTGTGATCACCACTTGCGCAATTTGGACCACTGCATTGATGATGTCTACCCAGCCGGAATCTGATTCCCCTTCAAAATCTGTTGTGGTGGTGATGTCACTGGCAGCGCGCGTGGCATTGTCATCAATATTGCCGTATACGTCATACACGTATTGGTTGACGCCTGATGTGCCGCTTCTCATGCTTCGGGTGCCGTCATTGCCGGATGTGACATTGGTGAGCCATTTGCCTGAGAGCAGAGAAGCTTCTTGAATCAAAGCCTCTGACTGAGCCTGCAGATTCGGTAAACCATTGACAATTCCCATGAGCGTGTTGGCAGCAGGGCCAGGCCAGTGACCTTCTGAGTTGGAATTTTTTTTGCCGGATTGATAGGTGTATCCTCTGGTTTTTGCACTGGATTTGAATCCATTGACATCGTATTGGATGCTTTTGTCTTCAGTCCAGCCCCAGGTGTGGTTTTTGTCGTCACGCCAGAAAGTGGAATAAGCGGCAGAGGGCCTGCCATAACGGTCAAATGATTTTGTTTGTGTGCGGGTGAGTGTGGCAATGGGCGTGGCCACAGTATTGGCGTTGAATTTGTCTTTGATTTTTCCAGCCCAGTTTTTTCTGTAATGATAGTATGTGTATTTGAGCGGGGCCACTGTTATGCTGTGCGCATCAATTTGCCGGCCGTATTTGTCATAAGCAATGCTGCCTTCTATATAAGTATGGTTGAGCGTGTTGCCCCAGTCCGGATGCGCTGCAGCGCCTTGCGCACGCAAAGAACGGCCGCTCATCAGGGCTGTGCTGCCTTGGTATTGGAAATTTTCAGACAAGCTGACATTCACACCGTTTTTCCATGCACTGTCCAGTCCAGGCAAGCGTCCGCCGCCTATGTCACCCCAGTTTCTGGCGCCGTATTGATCAGTGACACGGCCCAGGGAATCATAAGCAGCTGTTGTGATGTTGGTTGTGACAGCGCTTTGTGTCGTGAAATTGGTAAAGGCAGAGGCCAAAGCTGTTTGCGCGGCTTCTTCAACGGTGGCGCCGGCATTGGGACCGCCCAGGAGCGCATAGAGGATGTCGCTGAATGAGGCTGCCATGAGCCCATTGTCCCACAAGATTTCATATGAAGTGAAATCTTCCTGGAACATATCATTGAGCAGTATATTAACGGCATTGGCATTTACAACAATCTTTTCAATGCCAATGCCGTTAATATACTGCTCAATGATAT
>JANQER010000353.1 GCA_028278255.1 Elusimicrobiota bacterium
GAATTTTCTGTCGAATCCAGGCAGCCAACTGAATTATTCGGGTTAACTCGGAATAATTATACCAAATAACATATTACATGAATAAATATGTCAACACAAAAATTCCCATAGCCTATTCAAAAAAAACAGGTGGGCTCGGCATCAGGGTAAAAATTTACTTGGGTTTCTTAGCTTCTTAGGCAGGTAAACCTCAGTGACGTAATTGAGATCGTGCTTGGCAAAGGCCTGCTGTTCCACACGGACGCCCATATGAATCATCTGATTGAGGGCATGTTTCCATTCTTTATGGGTCTTGATAAAGGGATCGCTCTTTAAAGCGTCTTTGGCCCTTTTAATATCCACGTCTTGAAGCGGGTGCGTGGCGTCTTTGAGCTTATAGTCAATAATATCCTGGGGTGTCACTCCCAAATAAGAGGCCTGAGGCACGCAGAAGAATTGGTTAAGATGGGCATTGTTGCCTGACCCCACCTTAAGTGTGCGATAGATGTTGGTCATTCCATAGGGATCACCGTCTACAAAGGCATAGACAGGCATTCTCTTGGCATCGGCCAGGCGGCGGATAAAACGCCTGCACGCCCGCGTGGGAACCCCTCCCATAGAGACCAAAATACAGTTTGTCTTTCTCCAAAAGTTATGCTTGACCAGACGCTGGAACATACCGGCTGTTTCAATGACCAGGATAAATTTGGCTTTTGTTTCAAATTCCAGATCTTCGCAGGAGATGGGGATGGAATAAGCGCCTGAACCGAATTTGGTGCAGTCAATATGGAGCTTTTTTCCCGTGGCAGCGTCTTTGTCCACGACCGTCAGGTGTCCTGCCACCTCTCCTCCTTTTTCTTCCGGTATAAATCCCAGCTGTTCCCGGTTGGTTCGAAAATGAGATTCAATATCGTCCATGATCGTATCTGACTCCACCTGCTCGCTGAAACGGGCTTCACCCCAGTTTTTGGACACATAGTACGCCTCTCGTTTGGTGGCCATGTCTTCTTTTTTGACCACGTCATGCGACAGGGCCATCATGCGGATTGTCTGGGCGAATGTCTTGACGGTGTTGACCGTCAGAGTGCGTTTGACCACGCCTTCTCCCATTTCAAAAAAGCCCTGTTTCTTATTGTACGTGACATTGCTGAGACTCCTCTTTGGAAAATCCATTTCCGGAGTCCGTTTCTTAAGGATTTCCTGATACAACTGCTGGGCGTCTTTCTTGATCAGTTCTGTAATCTTGGCCATTAACAGCTCTCCTTAGGTGAGGATTAGGCGCGCTCTTTTTCTAAAACTTGGGTCAAATGGTGCAGAATCTTGTCCTGCTCTGTCTGCTTAAATGACAAAATCTCTCTTAAACCAATCCCAATGTGAGGAAGGTACTTCCGGATATAATCTTTTTTTCTTTTGGCTTCAGCGTCTTTCCGGCCCTTGCGGATAAAAGCATGCAAACGCCTGGCGCACTCCTGAAGCCCCAGTTTGACCTCTTTCATGATTTCTTCGTAAGAGGCAACAGCTTCTTTGGATTCAGAGGTAAAAGGCACCCACACACTGGACATATGCACTAAAACCAGCAAAGGGCCCGTGGGAAGAGCGCCCCTGGATTGATCCACACCGTAATTCTTCCAAGAAGTCTGCAGCACGCTTTTTGTGATCGCGCAAGCCGACTGCTGATACATGAGCGGCACGCGGTTGGCAAATCGCACAACATCCGCCAATTCATCGGAAGGCATATCGCCCCCGTACGCCAAGGCAACCTCGATTTGAAAAGGATTGCCGCGATACACGGAAGGGGCCCGGGTCAAGGCCGTAAAAAAATCAGCATTGACGTTTCTCTTCAAACCCTTTATGAGCTCCTCTTCGCCAATAGGCGAGAGGCAGTTTGTCGGCGGGTTCATGATCTTGGTGTTGTTAATGGTGCGGTAGAGCTTGTCAGCTTCCTGATGAGCGATTCTGGACGGCGAGGCCTTGCCGCTGATGCCTGCCTCATCGCAGATCCTTTTGGCCACAGCCCCGGACACGCGCGTAAAATCCCGGCTTAAAAAAGCCTGGACTCTCCTTGAAGTCGTGGATTTAAGCATCTTCATCAAGATACCCAGTTCCACGCCATGAGGATGCGGCTTTATCTCCTTGGGCGCAATGGGCAGTTTCTTGGAAGAGGCCTGGTATTTAAAAGTCTCGCCGTCAGGCGCCTTAAATGTGATGGACAAATGGGGATTCGCCAGAGCTGTTTGACGAATATAGTCTTCTATGGAGTGGCGTCCCTTTTGGAATTTCGCTTCCAGTTCAATGTCCACGCGCGTGCCGTGCGGCTTTTTCCAATCGCTGATCTCGTCTTTGACAATCACGGGAACATTTCTATTGGAGTCCAGCATGATCTCAAAATAATGGGCCTGTTTTTTGGGAGAAATGCGCGATGTGATTTTCGTGGCAGTGCCGGTGGTGAGCTGTCCGTACATGCCGGCTGCGGAAATCCCGATTCCCTGCTGGCCTCGCGACTGCTTCATGGAATGGAACTTGGACCCGTACAGCAGCTTGCCGTAAATTTTGGGGATCTGCTCCCGCACGATTCCCGGGCCGTTGTCTTCGGTGATCACATGAAAACGGTCTTCTGCGATTTGATTGATTTCAACGTTGATCTCAGGAAATATTTTGGCTTCTTCGCAGGCATCCAGGCTGTTGTCCACAGCCTCTTTGACCGTGGTCAAAAGGGCTTTTTTGGGATTGTCAAATCCCAGGAGGTGCCTGTTCTTCAGGAAAAACTCTGAGACGGAGATATCCCGCTGTTTGCGCGCCGACACCTCAGCTTGAGTGACTGGGGATTCCTTGACCTCTTCATTCCCTTGTTCGGGCGGTGACAAAGCAGCTTTCCCCGACGCCTTTTCCGCAGCCGGCGTCTTCGCCGGATCTTTTGTCAACCTGGCAGGTTTCTTTTTTGGATTTGAAGACGTTTTGCGCTTCGCCTGATGCGATTTCTTGGATGTTGTTTTTGTCATAGGCTCTTTCTCTTGGCCAGATTTTACAAAAAATCATACCAATTGGGAAATCAGTCCAGCGCCAATGTCATGAACAAAGCCGCAGGGACACGGTTCCCGCGCCCGAATAAACCGTTATTGTCAACATTTTTATCGTCATTTCCAATTAATTGTTGGATGTCCTTTTTTGTGCTATACTGTCATTATGGGACTTATTAACGCTAAAATTCAACTAAAAAATCCAAGAGAATCCGGCCTTACCCCTGTCACGGTTGGGGCTCTTGTTGATTCCGGGGCAGTTCATCTCTGTATCCCTGAACATCTTCAAATTCAATTGAAGCTGGAAGAAATAGATAAAAAAGAAGTCACATTGGCTAATGGATCCAAGCATTTGATCCCTTATGTAGGCCCAATTGAAGTTCGTTTTAAAAACCGTGTGGGTTTTGTAGGGGCCCTTGTTATGGGGGATCAAGTCCTTTTTGGTGCTATCCCCATGGAAGACATGGATTTAGTCATTATCCCGCGAACTCGAACCATTGATGTAAATCCAAACAGCCCCAATATAGCTACTTCAATTGCAAAATAATTTATTAATTTAACATTATTTGGCCGAGTAATTGTGTCGATGTCCTTGTCAAGTTTAATGCATTTATAGAACCAAATGACAAAAACAGAGACAATAAAGCATATAACGGGTTACATCACTGGTTTTCTTGTGTTTATCCTGTTCCTCCCTGCCCTGATCTGCGGATTCTCACAAATACCGCACCCCTTATGTCAAATACCCATATTCCCGATAAACTTAATTGGCCGAACCATAGCGGTCCCTCTGTTTATGATAGGCGTTGTATTTGCTGTCTGGTCAAATATTGATTTGCTGAGAAAAGGAAAAGGGGGCCCCACAGACGTTTTCAATTGGAAGATAAGTCCTCGCAGCAAAAAATTAGTGGCCACCGGACCTTACCGGTGCACCAGAAACCCTATGGTGTTCGGCATCAATGCCATTTATTTTTCCATTGCTTTTTATTTCAATTCAATGCTTTCTCTGATCTTCGTGGTCCTATGGTCAGCAGGCATCATCATCTATCTTAAGCTGAGCGAAGAAAAACGATTGGCCAGGGATTTCGGGGACGAATATATCACGTATAAAAACAATGTCCCTATGATCCTCCCCAAGATAACGAGAGACAGGGCCAACTAGTTAATTCTGTCCAATGTTCCGAAGTGTTTGTTTTCCATATACCAAAGCGCATATTCGGAAAAATCGATTTTTTTGTTCTTATTCTTATCTATTTTTCTGAATTCATAGGCTGACAAACGCTGCGGGGCCTGCTTCTGTTCTTCCCGAGACAAACGCCCGTCTTTGTTCAGATCAAGAGGCGCGAATTCCCTGGGCAAACCTTTTTGTGTCGCCTCCTTTCTTTGCGCAGCGCGTGCTCTCATTTTCTTTACCACGGGATGACGCGCATTCTTGCCAGACAAAGAATAGACTCTGGGGCTGTAATGGGCTCTGAATTCACTGAGTGTCAGGTGCTTATCATTGTTCTTGTCCCATTCCTGAAAACGTTTATCCGCCCAGCGCAACTTCAATTCATCTTTTTTAGACAACCGCCTGATGCTTTTGGCTTTTAGATAATTCTGAACGGCTTTTCTGGGCAGCTTTATGAGCGGCCGCAGGTATTGCTCCAAGCGTTTATTATTGGTCGTTATTTTATATTTGGCAGAGGAAGGCAATGTTTTATTTGTGGTGAGAACCGGTGTGTCCACGCACCCGGTGATCTTCCAACCATCCACATTCATCCACACATGGGACCGGCGAAAATCTGTCTGCTTGGCCACTTGCATCACATAACGCGCTTCCACCTGACACCCTTTGGACGGTCCCTTCACCACTGTCCCGCGCAGCGTGCCCTCTGTGTGGTCCTTGGCGTCGGCCGGCTCCATATCAGCAAACGGCGGCGCCCGATGCGTGCCGCTGCGGACCACGCCCAGCATTTCTCCCTTGACCCAGTTTCCCTTTTTATCTCTATACTCAAACAAACCGCTTTGAAGCCCTCTGCCTTTTTCATGCTTATCAGTCACCTGCAAAAGATGAGGAACCGTCAAAATCCCCTTGGCCAAGGCAGGCGTGCCGCTTTTCATTTTAACGCGAAGACGACTCCATGTTTTTTTCGTATAACAAGAAGACCCGCAGTGATTACTGCCCCTTTGATCCATGACCTTGCGTCCCCGGCCTGCCAAAGCCACACGTTCCAAACATGGCAGTCCGTCTTCACAAGGCCCCAGAAAAGGCGCTTTCATCATTTTTTTCACTTTCTGCACACGCTTTTCCTTTTGAAGCTTTGTCAGTGTGCAATCTTTTTCCATCACGCCTTCCACAGTGCCTTTAAAATCCGGCAAATTGTCTGTGGCAAAAGAAGGAAAAGTCAAAACCCCTTGCGGAAAACGCAAAGCCACAGACGCTCTGACGCGTTCCCCTTTCTGTTTCCCATTGATCACTGTGCCGTGAAGCGCCAATTCCCAATACCCGGGCACCAACAATTTCTCATTGGGCGGAGAAACCGCAGGCTTGTGATGAGTCCCCACATGGGTCAGGCCTTTCACGCGGCCCATGACTTCAATAGTCTTTCCGTCATAAGTGAGCCACCAATGAAAACGCCCTTGATGCAGCCCGCTCTGTGTTTTCTTATACGGCTGAAGCAAATGCCGGAGATTCATGATTTTGATTTTCCCCCCGCCCATATGATTATTGTACTGCGGCGTTTTGGGATTGGGCACAAGCGTCATTTCCATGGTTTGCTCATAAGATTTTGTTTTGCAGGCATGAGAAGACGCTTTTTCCTTTCGAGACTTGAGCAGGCGCCCCACAATATTTTGAGAAAACCCTGTGACGCAAAGAGGCTTATACCCGTCCGGCAGCTCACTTTCCGGATGATCCACAACAGCCAAAGGCACTTCTGTCACAGCTTCTGCAGTGGCCGGCTCATAACAATCAGACCCAGGCGTATGCGCTGTGACCTGCCAATTTTCCCCTTCATGAACCACCAGCATGTCTTCATAACATCCATTCGCATCTGTTTGCACGGTGTGATAAATGGGTTTCCCATCCGGCCCCGTATATTTCACATACACATCCTGAAAAACCTGTTTGGGCTGTGTGCATCCTGACACTTGTATCTGTTTGCACGGTTTGGCATTGCTTGTTTTATGCCCGGGTTTTTGTGTGCAGTTTTCAACGACCACATCCGCATTCAATTTGGTTTTTCCCTGCAAATCCACCTGCACGGACACACCGCCCAATGGCGCCAACGTGTCTCCCTGCGGGCCCCATGCCATCACATCCACCCGATGCGAGGTGCAATCCGGGGCATCACTGGGCGGCTGCAATGTCAACAGCCCCGTCATGGTTTCCTGAGGCTGCACAAGTTTTTTCAGCGGGGACAAGGATGACGCCCATTCTTCAGGCACACCCTCTGCTTCA
The DNA here is from genome assembly GCA_028278255.1 of Elusimicrobiota bacterium. GTDB lineage: Bacteria > Elusimicrobiota > Elusimicrobia > FEN-1173 > FEN-1173 > JANQER01. The sequence continues at coordinate 6,439 of JANQER010000353.1, forward strand.
AAATACACCAACTGGGGTTTCTTTTTCACATTTGTGAACTGAAAAAAATACTTCACCGGCGTGTACGGGCTGCTGTGCACAGAACGGTCCACTTTCAAATTTTGCTGAGCCTCATTGTTGCTCTTTTTATTGTCATTAAATAAATTTTTAAGCTTCACTTTGGCGCAAGCATGAGAATCTTCTATTTCAGATGAAGGTTCCCAAAGCACATGGGCCTGTGTTTTTTTATTGGCTTTCAAAAGCGTGATAAAAGTGGACATATACACTTTAAACCCGTCAATAGCGCTGTAAGGATCAGAAAATGAGTATTCCACTTCCACATCGTGCGCATGGGCAGGACCGCTGTTGTGCACTTGGGCGTACACACGGTTTTTATCACCGGCCATGGCTTCTTCTCCATTGTCTTTGGGTGGATGAGTAAAATCATTCAAAGGACTATCCACCCAAATATCCGGGCTGATGTGCGTGGGATTGCCTTTCCGGATATAAACATCATAATCCTCAGCCGGAGGCGCATATTTGACCTTGATATTGGCGGCTGCGCCATTGGTCCCTTTCTTCACTGTGATTTTAATGCCTGTGCCGCCGGGGGAAACGCTTTTCCCCGCAGGCACAACCGCATCTGTCAAATCCCCGCCAGGCACATAATCATGCAAAATCACAGGGCCATGCCCCTGAGGTGTTTCATTGTTCACATAATACACAATCACGCCGGTTTGAGGCGCCCCGTCATCTTCATGCCGATATTCCACATAATAAAACGCGGTTTCCTCAGCCAAGGTGGTGATGCCATTGGTCACGCCAAAAGCAATGGCCACATTTTGCCCGGACTTGGAAGAGTGTTGAGCGTACAAAGGAATAGCCTGTCCATTATTGTTCCAAGTGGCGCCTGGCACCGGCCTGGGGACAAAGACAATTTTACGATCCGATGAACTGGCCCAATAAGCCTGTTCTTTGGACCAAACCAGCGGAGAAGCCCCGTCAAAGGGTTTGGCCATATTGTCCCAGCCGTCTGCAAATGGTTTTGGGAAAACCACATTGTCATAAGCATACAAATCTTTTAATCCCATCTGATGCCCCACCCCATGCGCAAATTCCTGCCATGTATTGTTTGCCCCTTGAACAGATACGCTCAAAGAATATTTTTTGTTTTTGATTTTATACAAACGAGGACCCGTTGTGGACCAATCTTTTGTGGCATTCATGTCATTGGTCACCAAAATCACCCGATGAACAGCCGGGGCATCCTCACTGCCATCCAAGAGAGTCGGCTCATCTTTCAAAAGTTTCTCAAGCACATCTTGGGTCATTTCTTTTAAAAGATTGTTTGTGGGTTTCAAATAATAAGCGCTTGTTTCTTTCAGCTGAATCGGCCCGCGATAAAAAGCATTGAGCGTGGTTTGATGCCAGCTGGCTTCTTTGACCCACTGGCCGCACTGGGTCAATATGGGGATCAAATCTTCCAACACCACTGACTCATCCAGGTCAGGATAATGAACAGCCACCACCAAAGTGTTTTGATCGCCGGATGGGTGGGGATCTGGAATCACTGTCACAGGACGCGCTGTGACATTATTGCTGATTTGCGAATGATCATCAGACGCATTGTTGGGCGGCGGATCATCCGCGTGCCATGCGCGTGCCGACAGCATGAGTCCGCCAAACCCATCTTGTGTGGTATAAGGATCTGGCGGGCGCCAAATCAATGGCCCCGCCACCTGCACACTGTCACCTGACAAATAAGGAACAGAAAGCATATTGGCCGGCACGCTGTCTTCGTCACTGTTATATTTTTTATAAAAACCAGTGTTTTTCCATTTGGACGGAAACAAGCCGCTGCCTTTGGCATCATACCAATACAAACGCACAAAATTATCCAATGCCGGCTGCGTGCCTTTGTTGCGGAGCGCCACATAAACATAATTCTTATAACCGTACCGGGGCAGCTGAAAAGTATAACTCTCCAAGCCCTTTTCCGCTGCTTCCTGCACATCCACGTCTGCTTCATGCCGGATCAAAATATCAGGCGAGCTCAGCACAAAATCATCATCCATAAAACTTTTGCCTGCATCACCTATGTGATCCCGCATATAAAGATCAAACTTCCGTGAACTTCTTATTTTTAAATAAGAAATAATATGGCTCCTGTCCGAGTCCGTCACATATATCCGTCCGAATTCATCCACTGCGATTTTATTCAGTGTTCCCACGCCCGGAGCTTTGCCCAAATTCATCTTAAATGACCCGTCAGCATCCAACACAACCACGCGATGATTAAAAGTATCAGCCACATACAAGCGGCCCTGGGCATCCACAGCCACATCGCGCGGATAACGAAACTCTCCCAATCCTGTGCCCCATTGGCCAATAAACGTTTTAGCGCCGTTGTCAATTTTCACAATCCTGTGATTGCCGGTGTCTGCCACATACATAATCCCTTCTTCATCCATATCCATGCCATAAGGGTTGTCCCAAGAAGCATCCCCGTCCCAAACCGCCCAAGTGGAATCACTGGCGCTGTCAGCCACCAAAATCCTCTTATTCCCTGAATCCAGCATATAGATTTTATTGTCCGGACCCACCACAAGATCCCGCGGCCACAACATTGGCAGGTCATCCACTTTAGCAGCATTGTCCGCACAAAGAATGCCAGAGGGGATGTACCCGCCGTCTGCGCTTTCCATGTTCCATCCAAACACATGCACCTTGCCTGTGCGCGGGCTCAGCACATACGCATGCGACACGTCCGCAGCCACAGCCTGCGGCCCTTTCAGTGTATAAGGCCCGCCGGCTTTTTGAAAAGACACATCCCCGTCTTTCAATTGACTGAGCGGCGCCCATTTCAATTGATTGTTGCCTGTGTCTGCCACCAGCAGCAGTTCATGCTGGTGATCCACAGCCACGCCAAAAGCGCGTTTAAATTTTCCCGTCACATGCACAGCAGGCCCAAAATAAAAACCACTGTCAGCCAAAAGCCCTGGCGTTGTGAGCAGCAACACACTTAAAACAAAATTGATTCTTTTTTTCAATAATGTCATTTTTGTCTCTTTTTCTTCAGAAAATATTTGGCTTTTTCAACAGAACGCGCACGGGATTTTTTCTTCCTATGTTTTTTCACATAGTCTTCAAAAACAGCCCGGCTGTTGGGCCAATGCCTCATCTCTATCAAGGCTTCTTCCCGCAGCCCATCATCCGGATCCTCCAAATAATCCTTCACTGCGTTTCGGAACTGCGGTTCTGTTCCGCGCCTTAAAATGTGCAAAACAGACCGGCGAATCAGCGGGTCAGAATGCCGGCGCGCTTCCAGCAAATCTTGTACAAAAGGGGCGCCCACAGGCACATGTGTTGTTTTATTGATCAAATAATCCAAAATCCCCAAACGCATCAAAGGCGCTTCCTTATCGGCCTCCTGGGCCCACATCTGTGCAAGCATGTCCATGCGCTGCGCAGGCGGCACATGCTTTTCAAAATCCTGAAACGCCATGGCCCCGGCCAAAGGATCCGTGGTGTTAAAAGTTTTCACAAAACGCTGCACATCCGCGTCTTTGATCTCAAAAACACGCGGCCCGGCGCATCCCATGAATAAAAAAACAATCAAACAACAATATTTCATCTTAAGGCCCCTTAATAAAACGCGATGATCTAAGCGTATCGATCTGAAGAATAATATGAAAAGTGTCATTCCACAAGCGTTTGTCATCTTGAATGGTCAATGGTCCGCCTGGTCCGGACGGATACATCAGATTAAACGTGTCCTGGGGTCCTCCATAATGGCCGCCATTGGCCCACCCGGGGGCTGCGCCGCTGGCCTGCGCAGCAGTCAAGGTTTCATTCAAAAACATATGCCCGGCTTCATGCGGCTCCACATAATTCGCGCCAATGGTTGGATCAGATGAAAAAACAAAATTTCTGGCCCCGGTGGCCGCAGCAGTCCAGCCGTCAGGGAATGAAACGCCTGCTATGCTTCCGACAAACCCGCTGACATAGACCAGATAAAGCGTATCGGCATTGGCCGGCGCAGCCGGCTCAACACTCCGCACCAATCCAATCAACGCAGACAAATCCGGTGAAGGCATCCAAGTGTTGTACGCCCCTGGCATAATGCCGGAGGCCACAGCATTCAAATTAACCGTTGAACCAAACGGCAAAGGAATGATATCCGTGGCC
>JANQER010000365.1 GCA_028278255.1 Elusimicrobiota bacterium
ATTCTTTATCATCAGGATCGCTGTTGATGCTGAATTTTTTTTCAAAATAAATATCAGAAACGTCTTCCTCTGTATACCTCCAACCCTCCCATTCACCCCTGCCAACAATCTCAGCCTCTAAAATAAGAGGATCTTGATAATCAAATTTTTCTCTGACCTGGTCATACATTTCTTTGACAGTCAGGGGGTTTGTTAATTTTATTTCTGATTCTTCTTTTCTTTTTTCATATTCATCGTCAACCGGCTGAGCAGGGGCCGGCGGAGGGGGTGTTTGGGGGTGAGGCTGGTCTGGTGCATAATACTGCCGGATCCAGTTGATGCTGTGTTCTTGGAGTTTTTCCAGAAGTTCTTGTTCTGTGGCCGGGGAGTGGAGGATGGTTGAATGAAATTTTTGATTCTTCACTAAATGTTCATGAATTAAATCTAATATATTTTGATAATCATTTTCACTCGCACTCAAGAACAGATAAACTTCTTTAAAAACATAAACACGATGAGACAATTCCTGCACAGTCTTGATTTTTTCCCAATTTTCGATCTCATCCTGCAAAATCTTCTTGATTTGATCCACTATAAAACCCGGGATTGGTTTGTTTTTATAGTTTGATTGAATATAAGACAGCCAATGAGCCAATTGAGATTGTTCTTTCTCCGCCAAAACCGAATGAATCTGCAAGGTCAACACTTCACGCAATTCTTTCATTTTCCTAAGCGGATCATCAGGCGCAATATACGTTTGTATCCAGGCTTCCCTGCCTGCATCAGGCTCTATTTCATATTCACCCAAATATTGTATAAGAGCCCTGATCAAATCCACACTTTCCTGCTCAACATCAACAGTTTTGTCTTTCCATTGGTAGGCTTCTTTTGCCTGAACCGCACCATTATAACGATCCCCCCAAGTCAGATTCCGGATCCCCCACGCCAAACCAGCCAGCAAAGCATCTTCAAATGTGGGATAATCTCCCGTGGCCAATAGTGTTGTGATATAATCTGTATCACCTGTTTGACCTAACACCCACTTGTCTCCGGATTTCTTAAAAGTCATATTCAAAGAACCCAAAGGGATCCGTTCATTCACAAAAGAAAGCGCCTGCACCAATAATTCACCATTATCAGTCAGATCACCCTCTGCATCAAAAAACACATTGTCATCACTGGCAGAATAAGGGAGTCTGTTTAATCGCTGTTCAATATAAGCTTCAGCTTGTTCACGGGATTCACCTCTCTTTTCCTCATGCTCAATGGCTGCTTGATGTTGTCTCTGCATCTCAAATATCTGCAAACCGCTTGCTTTGGCAGACTGAACTTCAGGGGAATTCTCCGGGATAGATCTTAACAGTTCTTCAGCTTCCGGGGTTCCTGTTTGAAACAGGGTTTCTATGACAAATAAAAGATCCATGGGCTGTGGATTTGACGCCAAAAGTGTTTTGATATATCTTATTTTTTCTTGCTCCAACAACAGTAAAGGCAAAACATTCTGCGCACTGTCATGAGTTTTTTCCGGCAAAGTCAATTCCACCCACAAAGTGGTTTGTGCAGATCCTTTTGACGTTTGACTGAAAACAAGATGACCGCCTCTGGCAGCCAAATGAACCTGGGCTTTTAATAAAGGTTCCAATGCTTTGGCAGCCTCAGAATCATCATGGCTGGCGGCTGCGTATTGTTCAATGCCTTCACATGTCAACAATCCTTTCTGTTCCCGATATTCCTCATCAAACAGCAAAGCATGATACCGGGCAAACAAACCAGCCTCATAGGACACAGCGGCCAGAAGTTTGTTGTCTTTAATCTGATAACACATCAATGTGCGTGTGTTCGTTAAATCCGGGCCATTATGCTGTAAAAGAGCCTCCCAATCAGCCATTGTGAATTGGTCAAAATTTCTGGACCGCCACTCTGTTTTATATGACCTCAGATACGCCTCAACAGTGGACCGTTTTCCTGAAGCGCTTGCTGACATAAAAAAGTCACTCAGGGCTGCCAAAAGCATTAAAGAGTCCCGAGAATATCCGCATTGTTCAATAACGGTTTGGGATAAGTCCTCATAACCTTGATTCAAAACAGGATCTTGTTTTATAAAATCAGGAGATTCTGCCGCATGCGTTTTTACAATAGAAGCGTCAAATGACACTGACTGTCCATTTTGAGCTGAAAGAGATATCCCATTGATTAAAGATTCCACGTCCCGGGAAGTAAAGCGCTGGCCATCCTTTAATCGGGCAGCATAGGTTTGATAAATGTCATCTATGACAGCGCGTTCAGCCGGTTCCAGAGGCTTGATTGTTGGCGCTGTTTTTTCTTGAGCAGCATCAACGGGCCTGTGCACACGAAAACGCAAAAGCCCATTTTCTGTCAAAGGAGGCAGCACTATAATTGTGTCTCCTTTCTTTAAAAAAGGGTCCTGAATAAAAAGATCATGTTCCGGATCCGGATAAAGATCAGAAGAAAAATAAGTCTGCAAAAATGCAGTTTTGGCTTCATAGATCTCCACAGCTTCAGAATAGGCCTCATAATCATCCTCAAAATCTTCCACTTGCGGCTCAGGGATTTCCTGTCCCTTTAAATAAGCCGCTATATCTGCAGACCATTCATTAAGAGCATTTTGATAAAATTGAATAGGCGTGTTAATCACCTCATCCAACACGCCGCCGTCTTTATCAAAATCCCGAAATCCAAACCTGGGATTCCAGGCAGACACCAGTTTGCGCACAATTTGTGTTTCATGTTCCTTATTATTGCCAAATTGCAAGCCATAACCCTGTGAATGGTAATTGCGCATTAATTTTTTAAAACGCCGCTTAAGAATATCTTGAATCACATCCAATGTGAGTGTTTTAAAAGACAGCATGTAATCCAGCCGGTTTCTGAGCTCAGGCGTAAAAAATCGCTTATAAAAATTTTCTGATCCTTGTTCAATAAGGCCATTGACCCTGGCGATTTCTTTTGAATCATTCTTTAAAATAGCCGGCACCATTTGATCATACAACTCCCCCCCTTGTCCCATACCGCCGTTTGAGGTAAAAACAATAGTGGTGTGTCTAAAATCCACAATCTGGCCCTCAGGATCAGTGAGCCTGCCTGCATCAAGAATTTGTAAAAACAAGTTGAGCAGTTGAGGATTCTCCACCATATGAACATCATCAATCAGCAGCACAGCATAAGGATCTTCCTTCACCAGTTTTGCTAAAATACCGGATTCCCCATATCCCTGATATCCTGGCGGTGATCCAATCAAAGTGGTTATTTTGTCCTTTGTGCGATATTCATTCATGTTAAAATGATGCATTTTCCCCACGCCCAATTCTGCCACAGCTTTGGCCAATTCGGTTTTTCCAATGCCGGTGGGTCCGTCAAACACAAAAGAAAGCGGCCGTTCAGGGTCCAGTTTTAAGCCCAAACGCTGCCGGCGCACAGCCTTAACCACAAGATCCACAGCTTCTTCCTGGCCTTGCACACGCGTTTTTTTAATGATGTCATCAAGTTCCAAAAGATCTTTTCGCTCTTCATAAGTAAGTTCTGCAAAAGGTCTGTACTTTTGGCTCTTTTCGGTGCCTTTTTCAATACTTTTTTCATTCTGTTTGATTTTGGCAAAAGACACCATATCCTTGACAGTTAATTCTCTTGCATCCTGAAAACCTGTTCTCTCCAATAAAGACAGTTCTCTTAAATTTTCAATAACGCCTGCATGGTCTTCCACAAATGCCTCTGTATTTCCAAAGACTGCCTGCCTATCAATTGATTCATTCAAAATCTGCGCGGTTTCACCCAAAGCCACATTTCTTTGCGTCATACTCTGTGAAGGCGCAATGCGTTTTTGTGCGTGCGCTTCCTGAATCCATCTGTGCAATGTGGTGCGCGGCTCTAATGAGGGAAAATATTCACGAATAATAGACAGTGTTTTTTCCACAACTTCTAAAGGCACGAAAAATGGCATGCGCATAAAACACTCTTGCACCATTTCTTGCTCTGTTAATTCAGGGATTTGTATCATGGTTTGAAACCTGACAGAATTAAGTTTATCTTCCACGCCTGGCTTGGTAGACCCCACAATCAGCCTGACCCCATTGGCGCGTTCTCTCAGTCGTTTTAATATAAAATAAAGATCCACTGGAATATTATTAAGACGCAGCGGCGCAATAAGCTCATCCAGTTCATCCAAGTTAATATAGACATGTGTTGGGAGGTTTTTTTCTTTGGCATCTGACACAATTGTTTCCACAATATCTGACAGCGCCAATTCATAAGCCGTGGGATTTAAATGTTCCATTAAGCTGGCTGGATTCAACTTAATAAAACGCATATCCGGCGCCAATGCCATGGTGTTCACAAAAGAATCTATATCTTCTTTGTTTTGGCCTTTGAGCAAAAGGGAATATCGTCTGGTTTGCCCGGTGATGACATTGAAAGCGCTGGCCATTGCATCAGGGTCTTCATGCGCTGGCAATATTTCCCCTGCACGCGCTTTTCCGCTCAAATGATCAAAACAAGCATTGATTTTTTCCTTTTTGTCTTTCAAAAGCTCTTCTCTGGCCTGATTTCTTTGCTCTTCAGGGATTTGCATAAGCGCCTCTTCCTCTTGCATTGTTAAAGACACGTCTATTTTTAAACGCTCTATTTCCGTGTCATCAGGATTGGGGGGTTTGAGCGTCAGCGCGTTTTGTATGACGGTTCTGTCCACTGGCTCAAAAACTTCTTTTTCTTCTTCCTCATAGGGGATATGCACAAATTGCAATTTATCATTCTTTACTTCCAAGCGAAAAGCATCGCCTTTTTTAACTTTTTCCTTCAAAAGCTGAACAGCCAATGGGTCAATAATACTGTCATTGATTTCCCGGCGAATGGGACGGGCGCCATCCGTGGGGGTGTATGCTCTGTCCGTTATATACTGATAAACACTGCCGTCCTCAGGGAATTCAAGTTGAATGCCGCAGTTCTTCTTAACCTGGCCAATAAACCGCGCCAGTTCCTTTTTGACAATACGGCGCACTGTGCTTGATGACAAAGGCTTAAAATGGATTTTTTTGTCCAATCCCATACGGCCGGCAATTTCAGGCGGGATTTGAAAAACACTGCTGTCAGGTGGATTGTCCCAATAATGATCCACATTTTGCTTCATTTCTGATTCCAAGTGTAAAACCTCTGAAGACAACTGTGCCAAAAGAACAGCTTGCCGGGCCAGATCAATATCAAAATCTGGCAATTCCACACGGCCATGAGACATGATTGGTTTCAGTCTTTCTAAAAGTGCGCTATTCTGATCCTGATATAATTGAATCATATCTGAAAATTCCGTGTTTTTTTGAATAAGATCAACAAGTTTCATGAGTTTTGAAAAATCTTTTTTCAGGGTTTTGAAAAGGCTTGCCTTTAATTCCGCAAGTTTCTCCCGCTTTTCCTGGGCCGGTTTAACAAATGCATCATAAATCTCATGGGTATAGCCGAAATTGCTTGTAAAGACAATAGTCGCATTTCGAAAACTGACCAGGTTCCCGTAGTTATCACTCATATATCCAGAGTCCAGCATGTTCATGATTTCCTTAAGAACATCCGGATGCGCTTTTTCAATTTCATCAAACAAAATCACCACATTGTCATTGCTTTTGACACGCTCCACCAATCTTTCGGAAGTGTCATCTGATCCCACATAGCTTGGGGAAGCGCCTTTTAATTTCGTCACCGTGTGCTTTTCACTGTATTCAGACATGTCCAATCGTATCAAAGATTTTTCTGCTCCATACAAACGTTTGGCCAATGATTTGGCCAGCTCTGTTTTTCCCACGCCTGTTGGTCCCACAAAAGTAAAAGGTCCAGCTGGACGCGTAAATGTTTGCGTGGCTGAGTCATAATTGGCAGCAGTTCCGCTGGCCCTATTGCTTAAGACAGACACCACTGATCTCACAGCTTCATCCTGCCCAAACACATCGTGTTTTGTAATGGCCGCAGCCAAACCATTCACCCGATCCTTAAAAGTTTTTTCAATGGCGCTTTCCTGCACACCTGCTTCTTTGGAAAATTCTTTAAGAATGTTTTCCTGCGTAATCGTCACAAGTTCAGGCTTTTGACCAGAAACAGCATACACCTCATCCAATTGGCGGATAAGGCCCATGATGCGGGACTGCTCTGTTTCATACGGCTCTAAATTCTGACCGGCTCGTTGCGCTTGCTGATATTTTTCTTCAACACGTGACAAACGCTGGATTAAAAATTGTTTTTGTACATTGTAGGAGGCCCCCTGTTGTGCAGCGCTGGCACGCAGTCTGTCCAAAATTTCCAGGACCTTTGCAGCCAGTGTTTCTCCAAAAGACAAAGATTGTCTGGCTTTATCTATATATTCAGCAATAAAAGTTCCATTTTCATCCCCTTCAATTTTTACATTTTTTTCATGACACCATTTCATGAGCATTTTTTTCAGAACAGAAACGTCATAACGCGTTCCTTCCACAATATCCACGCGGCTGTACCGGTTAGAACGAATGAGACTCTCTCCAGCCGCAGTGTTCAGAAGCCGCTTGGAAGAACGTACAAGAAGACGGATATTGGGTTCGTTCATTATACGTTCCAAAAGCTGCACCACAACAATACCTTTGTCCTTATCTTGTTTGGGGTCCAAGGCCATGGCCCGCAAACAGTCATCCAAGCTGACTGTCAACACCACAGGGCCAGAGCTTTGACGGGCCTTGTCACAAACAGCATCCAGCGTTTCCTTTAAGTATTTTTCAAAACTTCTTTGGCCAATAGGCGGTATCAAGCCAGGGATATTAAGATCCAGGTATAAACTTTTCTTTAACCCTTCATTCACGTAATCTTCTTGATTCTCTGTTAAATAAGCCAGGGACTTGGTAAAGTTGTCTGCCATGTCCGGGTCACCCACCAGAAGGACAGGGCTATTGGCAGCCAAGCTTTTTTGCACATGATCAGAAGTGTTCTTAATAAAACCCATGGCATCTAAAAGTTTGTTTTTGGCTTGTTGTGAGAGATTCACAGTGTAATGAGAGAGCATATGTCCTGTTTTGCTCTTTGGGTTATCGAAAGAATCACCAATGTTCATCACTGCCAAAGGCAATGACAATCCCATCACCGCGCTTGTTATATTCCCATCTGAAAACGCAGGCAATAAAACAAGCAGAGCCAACAAACCAACTGACATCAGAATCATAAGAATGGATGAAACAGTTGTGGCTATTTTGGCATGTGTGTGTGCGCCAGGGGCATGGTCATGTGAATGATGATGTTCTTCTCTGGCATGCTGCAAAAGATGCGCCAAATCCGATTCTGCTTCTTCATCCAGGGATTCTGTGATCTTAAAAGAGTTTGTCAAGGCATTCTGTGTTTTTTCCATCAGCACAGGGTCTTTTTGAAGCAAATCTTGTAATGCCTTTAAATCTTGTTGCACAATAAGACCTTTTTCAACCAGAGCCTTGGCTATATGTTTAGCGGCTTTGGCTGGATTGAGTCTCTTGCCTTTCTTTTTGAGTTCATAGACATAGGCATCTATTATCTCAGCCAAACGGCCGGATAAATTGTGGAGATCAGTGATATTGGTTTGGAGTTTCCCCTCCCGGCCCAATAACATAAGCCGCTGAGCTGTTTCATTGATATTTTTGACAACACTGGCGATTTGACCTTCCACTTTTTTAAGTTCTTGCTGCTCCTCCTCTTTTGTGAGCGTTTTCTTTTTTTTGCGAAAGCCTCTTCTGATTTGTGCCAGCAAACGGTTGTCTAATGGGATGCGTTCACATATCCCCAAGAAACCCACAAGCGGCACTGACACCTGCACTGCCGCTGAAGACACCGATGATGAAGAGAGAAAAAAGAGGCCAAGCACAACCAAAGGCGCCAGCAATGCTGAAGATGCTGTTCTCAACGACAGCTTGCGGGGTTTTTTGGGCAAAAGCGCTGAACCGTCCAGCCATGGCAGCCGGATCAAATTGAACATACCCATCCCCATATTGAGAATCGCTGCGTATTGTAAAATCTGGAACGCCATTGATATTCCCATTAAATGAGCCGTAAATGCGCTGACACCAAAAATCACGGACAAAACAATATTTGCACACGGACCAGACAATTTAACAATCCGCTCCTGCGCCTCACTGAGTTTGTCTAATTTAATTGGCACTGGTTTTAAAAATCCAAATGGCATACCAATCAATGTGCTGACAACAAATATGAGCGTACCTTTAAAACTCAGGTGTCTCCAGAATTTAACAACTGTCAATCGCCCTTGATCTTGGGCTGTGGTATCCCCAAAATAGGATGCAACTCTGGCATGGGCATATTCGTGTAAACTCATTGAACCTATAAGCAGTATAACCTTAATGAGCACACTGCTTATATCAGCCCAACCATCTGGCGTAAAATCAAAAAGAAGCACGCTTGCCAGAATCACAATTGAGATTCCCATCACCCTCGGTTTAGGGGACACTGTTAAGTATTGAAGTATATGAGTCCCGAATGATCCGACGCGTTTTAAATAGGGGGCTGTAGTCTGCCGATTTATCGGCGCTTTTAGCAAAATACGCCCAATAAATTGGGCAATTACAGCTGGGGTAATGCGCCCGATCCTAAAGGACGAAAGTGCTTTGACTCTGGTCAATTGGGCAATGATGTTTATGACCGGGGGTTTTGGGGTTGATTTTGCAGAGGAAATGTTGCCTTCAGGGGTGTAGGTGACTGTGGTTTGGACTGACTGGCCTGTCTTTTTACTTGTTTCTGTGCAAAGGACTTGGCGGCCATTGATTGGATGTGCTTCTGCCTTTATGTTTTCTGCAGTTTCATCGGGCAGCATGCCATCAAAAAGTTTATTGTCCTGACGAGCAGGAAAATCATTTGTTCTGTTCACGTTTGACAAGGCCAAACCAGGCAATCCTGTCAGGCCGTTCACTTGCTCCGGAGACAGGAACAGTTTTTCCCCTTTAAAGAGTTTTTCCAATGGGGTTTTTTCTTGGGTGAAGACGCTTAAATAAGAGGATCCTTTTGCTGTGTCTATCTTTTCTATCTTGGGCACCCAGGTGATGACTGTGCAGCCGGATTTTGTTAATTTTTGGGTTATGCCGGGAGAATGAAAGCCGCCGGTGACCAAAATAACCAGATGCGATTTTGGTGGAAATTGGCTCACTTTGTTCGCGAAATTAGTCCGCCAAGCATTCATGGCGGACGAAATTGGCCCGCTATGAATGCTTGGCGGACGAAATTCATTGTTTTTTGAGTTTGTGATGTTTTGAAGCAGATTGTCCACCATGGCTTTGTCGCGGGATTCAGCGTGGCGGTAGAAGTTTTTAAAAGAAGATAAATTTAATATGTTTTTTTTGTTTTTAATTTCGCGAGCAGAGCGAGCTAATTTCGTCCCCGCAGGGGGCCAATTTCGCGACTGAAAGGAGCTAATTTCTATTTTTTTATATTCTTTCCATTCTTCTGGCGTGAGACTAAAATTTAACAGCTTTTCTGTTAATATTAAATACTTCCCTTCTTGAACCAGTTGT
>JANQER010000368.1 GCA_028278255.1 Elusimicrobiota bacterium
GGGCTTTGCAAAAAGAAGATGATGCCGCGTCCAAGGAGCGTCTGGACAAACTTGAAACGCAAGTCAAAGAGCTCAGCAAGACATCCGATGGAATGAAAAAACATTGGGAAGCTGAAAAAACCGCTCTGACACGCATTCGTGATATAAAAGAGAAGATTGAAAACATAAAGATTGAAGAAAAAAACGCTGAGCGCGCCGGGGACCTGGGCAAAGCCGCAGAATATCGTTACGGTCAGCTGCCTCACTTGGAAAAAGAAATGAAAACAGCCCAATCCCGCTTGGCCGGATTGCAAAAAGATGTGCGCATGCTCAAAGAGGAAGTGGATGAAGAAGACATTGCCCAGGTGGTGGCCAAATGGACAGGAATTCCTGTGTCACGCATGCTGGAAGGCGAAGTGTCCAAACTTCTGAAAATGGAGGAAAATCTGCACAAGCGCGTGATCGGACAGGAAGAAGCTGTGCGCGCAGTGGCAGACAGCATACGGCGCACGCGTTCTGGTTTGGCTGATCCCAACAGGCCATTGGGTTCTTTTATGTTTTTAGGACCCACAGGCGTGGGCAAAACCGAGTTGGCCAGGGCTTTGGGTGAATTTTTGTTTGATGATGAAAAAGCCATGGTGCGTTTGGATATGTCCGAGTATATGGAAAAGCATGCTGTGTCTCGTCTCATTGGCGCGCCTCCGGGATATGTCGGATATGATCAGGGCGGGCAGCTTACTGAATCCGTCCGCCGTCGGCCCTATGCTGTTATCTTGTTGGATGAAATAGAAAAAGCCCATCCTGATGCCATCAATGTGTTGCTGCAAATCCTTGATGATGGCCGGCTGACTGATGGTAAGGGGAAAACAGTGGATTTCAAAAACACTGTGATCATTATGACATCCAATATCGGAGGTCAATGGCTGGCTGAGGCTCAATCAAAAGAAATTGTCAGACCGCAGGTCATGGATGCGCTCAAAAAGCATTTTCGTCCTGAATTCTTAAACAGGATTGATGAAACCCTGATTTTCCACAAGCTCACAGAAGCGCATATTGGGAGAATTGTGGATATTCAGCTTGAGATCATTCTGAAAAGGCTGTCTGAGAGAAAAATCAAGCTTGAACTCACGGACAAAGCCAAAACTTATCTGACCAAAGAAGGATACAACCCTGATTATGGCGCCAGACCCTTGAAAAGGGTTTTGCAGAAAGAGCTCATAGACCCTTTGGCCAAAAAAGTGCTTGCCGGCGATTTTAGAGAGGGCGACACAGTTCTGGCTGACATGGGCAAAACCGGCTTGGTGTCCTTCAGTAAGAATTAGGAAAATTGTTGACAAAAACTCAAATTTCGGCGATAATTGAGTGTATGAGCTATATCCATCGCGCCATTGAATCAGTGATTCAAAGAGTTTTGAGTCGCCAAAAAAGCATTTTGTTTTTGGGTCCTCGTCAAACAGGAAAATCGACTTTGCTGAGTCGTTTGTCAAGCGATCTGACTATTTCTTTTGTTCGTCCGGATGTGAGACAACGATATGAGAAAAATCCTTCCTTATTAATTGGTGAAGTTGAAGCGCTTTCAAGGAATTCCAAAAAAAATCCTTTGGTCGTATTAGATGAGATCCAAAAAGTCCCGGTTCTTTTAGATGTCATACAAGATCTTATTGATCGAAAGATAGCACGGTTTGTGTTAACAGGGTCTTCCGCTAGAAAATTAAAGCGCGGCCATTCTGTCAATTTGCTTCCCGGGCGAGTGGTGGCGCTTAGGTGTGATCCTTTTTTATATGAAGAAAAAAAGGATTTAACATTAAAACAGATTCTTCTTTATGGAACACTCCCTGGTATTTGTTTGTCTCGTCAATTTAAAAATCAGGAAGAAGACCTGGCGTCTTATAGCATTATTTATCTTGAAGAAGAAATTCGTTCTGAAGCTATAGTGAGAAATTTGGCTTCTTTTGCTAGGTTTTTGGAGCTGGCAGCGGCTGAATCCGGCAAAATCATCAATTATCATAAACTATCAAGTGATATAGGTGTTGCCCACACAACCATCAGTGCGTATTATCAAATTCTTGAAGATTGCTTAATTATTGAACGTATTGAGCCGTTAACAACCAGTCCCACACGTCGCAAATTAATAAAATCAAGCAAGGCTCTTTTTTTTGACTTAGGCGTGAGACGTATATGTGCGCGTGAAGGCACACATTTACCAAAAGAACTTATGGGGCAATTGTTAGAACAGTGGGTCGGGTTAGAGCTTATTCGATTGACACGATTGAATTCAATCGGTTCTTGGCGCGTTAAGTTTTGGCGGGATCCGGATGGGCCTGAGGTGGATTGGATTTTGGAAAATGAAGGAATCTATATCCCTATAGAAGTTAAATGGTCAGATTCTCCGAAGACCAAAGACATCCGACATTTGCAGACTTTTATCAAAGAGTATCCTCAAACGGAAAAAGGATATGTTATTTGTCGTTGTCCGAGACCGATTCAATTAGACAAAAAGATCATGGCTTTGCCTTGGAACCAAATCGCTTCAGTTTTGAGCCATTTAAAGCTTACCGCCGGTATACAAAAAGGGAAAAAAACAGATGGTGTAGCTTTTCTGAACGGTCTGCGCCGGGAATGGGAATAGTGAAGTAATATTTTTCAAGCGGTTTTGGCGGAAATGCCTGTTTCGCAACTGGCTCACTAATTAATGTTACAATAAATTTACAATTTATTAAGATTCTATTAAGATCATATATTTATAATATGAATATATGAAAAAGGTACTTTCTTGTATCGTTGTGTTGTCGTTTTTATTGACCACCTTGTCTGCGCCATGGGTGGAAGCTGGTTTTTGGGATAAAAGGCGCGCACATGCCCAGAAACTCTTAGATCCAAAAAATCAATATCCGCAAGTCGCGCAATTCTCAGGTCCTCACAATCCTGCTCAAATCCTCCGGAATATTCAAGAAGTGCCTGCCAAGCCTTTGGCGCATTTGGCTCCGGGCTTGTCCCGGAAGCTGGTGCAATCCCTGCCGGATGCATCAGTGAAACAAATGAGCTCTCTCATACAATCTCTGCCTTTCCAATATGGCACAGTCAGAAAGATAACGAGTCCTTGTTTAAAAATACCTTCTCGTGACAATCACAGACCAATTATTATCCATATCCAGGATGTGCACCAAAACCCGGAAGCGCAGGAAAACATCTCTCAGGCAATGGAAGTTCTGATCAAAAATCATCGGATTGGATTGGTGGCATTGGAAGGGGCTTTTGAAAATTTGAATTTGGATCGTTTCAAAAAGTTGAATGATCTGAAAGCTCTTGGCAGCGCTGCTGATTATCTCTTTCAACAAAATGAAATGTCAGGCGCTTTGCGCACAGCTTTTAAAAATATCAACACAATACCGCCATTTGTCGGCGTCGATGATGAAGCGCATTATGAAGCCAATGTCCAAGCGTACAAAGAGTCGCAGAAACATCTGCCTGTTGTTTACCGGCAGCTGTCAGAATATCAAGAAGAAATTCAGAAACAAAAGAAGCAAATTTATAGTCCTGCTTTGCTGGTATTTGATTGTCATAATCAATCTTATCATCAGGGCAAACTGTCTTTGGGTGAATATATTCGTATCCTTAATTCTCAAAATAAATCCAAAATGAGAGATCAGATTCAAAACATTAATTTGTTTCTCCAGGCTCTTAATGACGAACAATCCCTTGATTTTAAACAAGTTGAAAGAGAGCGTGCCCGAATTGTAAAACACCTTGTCCATAAAATCTCCAAGAACGAACAGCAAAATCTTATTGATCACAGTGTGGCTTATCGGATGGGGCATTCAACGCACGCTGTTTTTTACTCCTATTTCCAGGACTTCTGCAAAGACAATGGCGTTTCGTTGAAAGACCACCCGGCCATGAGACAATACATGTCTTATGTCCTGTTATCGGATAAAATTGACGCTGAGACACTGTTTCATGAAATGAAAAAATTAGAAAAACAAGTCTATGCGCTATTGGCCAAAACGCCGGAGGAAAAAAATCTTGTACAAGCGTCTAAAAGACTATATTTAACACAGAAACTTATTGATTTTGCTTTAACGCCGGAGGAGTGGGAGGAATATAAAAATCAGACTATAGACCACAGACCGAAGACCATAGACATGTCTTCTTTTGAAAATTTCTACAAACATGCCCAAGCCCGTGATCAAGCCATGGCGGCTCATCTGCTGAAAAAATTTGAAATCCAAAATTCAAATAACAAAGAATTTCGCACCCGAAGGGTGCCAATTTCGTCCGCCATGCCTTCTTGGCGGGCCAATTTCGCGACTGAAAGGAGCCAATTTCCACCACAATCGCCTTTAGCGATCCTTGTGACCGGCGGTTTTCATGCCAAAGGCATAGAAAAGCAGCTTACGCAATCAGGCGCCACCGTTATCAATTTCGTCCCCAAGCTGACAAAAGTAAACACCTCTGAAGGCTCTCAATACCTCAGCCTTTTTGCCCGGGAAAAAACGCCCTTGCAAAAGCTGTTGGCTGGGGAAAAACTCTTTCTGTCTCTCAAGCAAGCCACCCCGGAGCAGCTCATGAAAATGCTGATGCTTCATAGCGCTGTCACAGGGGCTGTGTCGCCATCCAAACTTGAACTGTTTATACAAGGGGCAAAAGAGAAAGGTATTGGTCTGCGGCTCAAGCGCGGAGAGAACGGCACAAGGACATTCATTGCAGAAGGGCCTCAAGGAACAGTGTCATGTGATGTGACTGTTGATGCGCATGGAAAAATACGTTTTATGAGCGAAGACAAAGCAGCTGTTTCTCATGATAAAAAAAATCGTGAGTGGTTAAGGGTGGCCCTTTCTTTTATTGGCTCTATTACCATATGGGAGGCAGTTCAGTTCGCCGGATATAAGCGTGTTATTTCAGTGTGGTGGAAAAGAATCGTTAAAAGTTTGAGAGCATCCACTCGTCATGATCCTCCTTTTATTCAAGTGAAGGGAAAGAATTTTTATAAAGGAGAGGAGCCTTTTTATTGTGTTGGCGTGAATTATTGGTCTCCCTTGATTTTGGCCAGGACAGAGGAAGGGCGTGAGCAAATCATGCATGATTTGGATCAATTTCAAAAGAATGGGATCAATGTGTTGAGAATCATGGGCGCATCCGAGGGGCCTGACACAGAACCATGGCGCATGGTGCCTTCTTTGCAGCCCAGTCCCGGTGCGTTTGATCCCAAGGGGCTGGAGGGATTGCAATGGTTTCTTAATGAGCTGAGGAAACGCCATATTTACGCCATTGTGTCCTTAAGTAATTTTTGGCCCTGGTCAGGCGGCATGGCCCAGTATTTGAATTGGGCAACAGATGAGGAAATTCCGTGCCCGCCGCCCGCTGAAGAAGGAGATTGGACCGCGTATCAAGAATTTACCACTCGATTTTATTTTAATGAAAAAGCCCGGAATCTTTATCGACACACTGTCCAAACCATTGTAACCTTGTTACGGGGAAACCCTGCTGTTATGTCTTTTGAATTGGCCAATGAACCCAGGGCGATTCATCAGAAAGAGGTTCTTAATCAATGGATTGATGAAACAGCTGAACTCATTAAAAATCTTGCACCGCAGCATCTGGTGACAACAGGAAGCGAGGGTGAGGCCTTTGCTTCGGCGTTTCATGGGTTAGACGCGGAAACAGCACATGGATCTCAATGGATTGATTTTCTAAGTGTGCATATGTGGCCGCAAAATTGGGGATGGCTGAACCCCGAGACAATGGAGGAAAATTTTCAAGAAATATGGGACATTGCTTCTCAATACATCAGTGGTCATGTCAAAATAGCAGAAACAATAGAAAAACCAGCGCTTTTGTTGGAAACAGGGTACCCGCGTGATCAGGGAAGTTATGATCCTGAATCTTCTGTGGTCCAAAGGCAAAGATATTTTGATGCGGTTTTAAACGTGTTGTACCTGTCAGCCGGGAGCCTGGGGGTCTTATCCGGCGTGTTTTTTTGGGCCTGGGCAGGGAAAAGACTTCCTCTTAAACCAGGTCAAGTATGGAAACCAGGTGATAGGTTAACAGGCGATCCCCCGCATGAACATCAAGGCTGGTATAGTCTCTACACATCAGACACAGGGATTCTTAAATTAATTCGGAATTGGTCATCTAAAATTAATCGAACAGCGAGGAAAGTGTTTTCAGAGAAAAAACCAGCCTCTATTGTCTATTGGATTTTCAAAGCCTTAGGCAAAAAGTGGCCTGTTTTTGACAAGCTGGCTTTATGGATAGGTATCCCCTCAACAGCAGGGGAAATTTATTTTCTTTTAAAAAGCGCGATGTGGATGAACAGTCAATCCTGGGGACTAGGCGCCTTTGCACAGAGTGATGTTTGGTTTGTAGCGCCAGTGTTGATGGTGTTTTTACTCTATGCTTTTGCTTTGCTGCATGTTGTGTTCATTAGTATGGATGACAAGCAAGCCCGTGCGCCGCCTTTTAAGCTGGCTTTGAAGTTAATGATTCCGTTCGCTGTTTATCCTTTTGTGACCACCATGTCCTTGTCCCATCCACTCATTTTTATCAGTTTTATAGCTGGTTTATGTCATTTGTTTTGGGATGGAGTGCAATTTATTCGTAAAAAGAAGAGAGCATTGTCAGAGAATGAACAGACAGGGGTTGTCAGAGAGTCTGCGCGGGTCTTGTTGGCCTTGGCGCAGATGAGGGGTTCTGGAGACGGGGCGGCATCTGATGCGCTGGTGAGGTTTTTGGGCAGTCCTGTGAAGGCCGGGTTGGCCAAACAGTTTGTTGAGACTTCTGCCACATGGGATCCGGCGGTTTTTAAAGAGGTTTTAAGAGAAGAAGCCGCATTCATGAACTTGGATTTGCGTGAATTCTCCGGGGTTTCTTGGATGCGGTCCTTTTTGTCTCTGGAAGAAGCGCAATCAGTGTCTGATGTGGTGGATAAGCATGTGCAGGCATTGGAAAGAAGTCTTGTGCCAAAGAGATTGGTGATGCCAGGCGCTGCTTTGTCAGCGGATGATGTGCCTGGATTTGTTGAAGCGGCTTATCAAGTGAAAAAGCACAATGCACTAATAGAAAACCGCTCTGGTCATCACAGGTTGTTGATTCAAACAAATGACCGGAAGATTCTTCAGTTATTAGAGAGTCAGGTGCGCGGGATTTTGCCTGAGGCTGTGATCGCGTATCATCCGGCTGTTTTGCTGAGCAATGGGATGGATGTGGATGGGTCTGTCCTTTATGATTTGATGTGTCAGAATGGGATTGATCCGGCTGATCCTGCGAGCAGTGTGCTGCCTGTGATTCCTGTGGGATTTGGCCTGGACACCGCAAATGTGCCTGATACTGTTTTGGGGCGCATGCTGATAAGGGCTGTGCGCGTGATTATAGGCGCCATTCATTTCCGCGATCAATTCCGCGCTGCTGAAATCGGGGCTGAGTCATTTGAATTGCTCAAGAAAGCCAGAAACGCAGCATTGTCTGCGGCGTAAAATTCGTCTATCATGAAAGGCACAGGCGCGTTTTTTGCGTCCGGTGGCCTGCTTGGTTGTTTGGTTTTTATATGTGTTTCGTAGCTGCCTGATTGATCAGGCGTTTTTAAAAAGCTGATGATTGTGTGATGATCATTTCAAAGAGCCCGATCCTAAAGGACGTCCCTTCCTCGGTGGAGAGGAAGGAATGGACAGTCCCGCAGGCTTTTGGCGGGACGAGAGTGCTTCGCCTCCAGTAAATCGGGCAGCTACATAATAAATACAAGAATGATTTTTAGCCCAAAAGAATAGAAGATTTTATTTTTGTTTTTGTACAACAAGAAGGGCTTCTTCGGCAAAAAGGTTGTCTTTGGGGGATAAGCTTTTTACTTTTTGGCCTGCAAAGGCATAGCCTTTGATGATGTGCACGCCGGCTTCATTTGCCCAGTTTTTGAAGTCTTGCAGTGTGAATAAGTGGATGTTGGGGGAATTGTGCCATTGATACGGCAGCCAGTCTGTGACAGGCATACGTCCTTTGGAGAACAAATTGAATCGGACGCGCCAGTACCCGAAGTTGGGGAATGAGACAATGCCGCATTTGCCCACACGCAGCATTTCTTTGAGAACTTCAATGGGCCGGTGCAATGTTTGCAGGGTTTCTTCCAAAATCACATAGTCAAAGCTTTGGTCGCTGAATCCGCGAAGTCCTTCATCCAGATTGGTTTGAAAAACAGGCACATCCCGCTCCACACATGAAAAGACAGCCTCCGTGTCAAGTTCCACCCCCTGGGCTTTAATGTCTTTGTCACGGATCAGACGTTCAAGCAGATCCCCGTTTCCGCATCCCAAATCCAGCACAGACACGCCTTCCGGGATTTCATTCTCAATGATTTCATCCTGCCAATTCCGCTTATTGTTATTCATAAAGTTTAGATAATAAATAATTTCGGCCCCAAAGGGGCCCAATTTCGTTCACGAAGGGGACCAATTTCGCACCCAAAGGGTGCCAATTTCTATTCCTATTTTAATACACTTTTTAACAATTTTCCCACTTGTTCTGTTTCGACCAAAAACGCATCATGCCCGAACTTGGACGGGATATTCACGTAAGTGACGGTTTTCCCGATTTTTGTCAGGGCAAAGGCAAAATCTTTGCATTCATTGGGCGGGTACAGCCAGTCTGATTCAAAGGACACAATCATGAGGTTGGATTGTATTCTTTGACAGGCCTTGAGCAAATCCCCGTTTCCCCAGCGGGCAGCCGCATCATAATAATCCATGGCCCGGGTGATGTATAAATAAGAATTCGCATCAAAACGCGCCACAAAAGCCCGTCCCTGATAATCCAGATAGCTCTCCACTTCAAATTCTATGCCAAATCCGCGTTCTTTTTCTTCACGTTCATGCAAACGCCTGCCGAATTTTTTATGCATGCTGTCATCAGACAAATAAGTGATGTGCGCCAGCATTCTGGCGGCTGCCAGGCCGGCTGAGAGCGGGGGCCCGTCATAGTAATCGCCGTTGTTGAAATGCGGGTCATTCATGATGCAGTTTCGGCCCACAGCATTGAACGCCAGCCCCTGTGCAGACAACCGGGGCGTGGCCGCCAGGACAATGCAGTTTTCCACTCTGTCCGGATAAGCCATGGCCCATTCAATCACTTGTTGTCCGCCCAGTGAGCCGCCCACCACTGTGTGCACTGAATCAATATGAAGAGCGTCCAGAAATTTGGCTTGCAGCCGCACCCAATCGCCTACAGTCACCATGGGGAAATTAAGTCCATAGGGTTTGTTTGTTTTGGGATCAATGGAAGAAGGGCCTGTGGTTCCATAACAGCTGCCTAGAAAATTCATACAAACCACATAATATTTGTTTGTGTCAATGGCTTTACCCGGGCCAATAACGGCGTCCCACCAGCCGGGTTTGCGTGTGCGCCAGTTACGGCCTGTGTCTTCAGCGTTTTTGTCCCAGCCAGCTGCATGCGCATCGCCTGAAAGGGCATGTGTGATGAGCACCACATTGTCTTGATTCAAAGAAAGTTTTCCGTACGTTTCGTACTCCACATGTACAGGACTGATTTTGCCCCCGAGTTCCAGTTCAAAAGGGTTATGATCCGTGAAAAGGCAGATGGTTTTGGATTCTGTCCATCCCACAGAATGAGGAGAGTCAGGCGGGTCCACATGCTTTTTAATTCGCGGCGTCGGTGTCAATGTTGTCATTATATTATTTTAAAATAATATGCCTTATGGAGCAAGAAGAGGTTTCAATAGGCCAGCCGCCCATTCCTGTCTCAAGCAGAGACGGGGATACCCAATCCTGTTTCCCGCAAAATCCTGTGTTTTTGGGGTTCGTGACACGGATATTTCTGGAATTTGGGGATTTCTATTTCGATTGGCATTCAAATTGCAATACATTTGGGTAGATGGCTGTAAAACTTGAGGCCTTTGGAGAAAAAAATGGAATTCTTGAACAGGCTTAAAATTATTTTTCTCGGACTGACTGTTCAGCAGAGATTCTTGTTCCTTGTGGTTTTGGGGCTGGCCATAGGCGCTGTGTCATATTTGTCTTTTCCAATAAAAGGCGGCCATTTGGTCCCGCTGTATTCGCAGCTGCATTCTGATGATGCGGCCCGCGTGGTGGAGGCCTTGAAGAAGGACGGGGTTCAATATCGTCTTTCCAATGGGGGAAGAACTGTGCAGGTCCCTGCGGAGCAGGTGCATGATTTGCGTCTTAGTCTTTCCATGGAAGGGCTTCCCAGGGGGCAGGGGAATGGGCTGGAGATTTTTGATAAGACAAATATCGGGACAAGCGAGTTTGTTTTGCAGGTGAATTATCAGCGCGCTTTGCAGGGAGAATTGAGCCGGACCATTTCAAAGCTGGATGCTGTGGAGGACGCCAAGGTGCATTTGGTTTTTCCCGAGTCCAGTCCGTTTTTTGAGGACACTCAAAATGCGTCTGCTTCTATTGTTTTGCGCCTTCAGCCGGGCGCAGTTTTGGAAAAAGAACAGGTGTATGGGATTGTGCATTTGTCCGCGCATGCGGTGAAAGGACTCTCGCCTGACAATGTGTCGATTTTGGACACGCAGGGGAATCTGCTGGCCGGCGGGCAGGAAATCAAAGGGGTTCGTGCCAACAGGGATCAGTTTTTGAAGAATCAAAAAGAAATGGAGGCGTATTTGGAAAAAAGAGCTGAGAGTTTATTAGGGCGCATTGAAAAGAAAATGGAAAAGAAAATGAAAGACAATCAGCCAATGGGAAAAGCCAAAGATCAAAAAATATGGACAATGGATTGGGCTCTCAGGGGTGGTGTGATGGCTGTTATTTTGTCTGTGATTGTGATTCTTTTCATACGCTTACTGAAAATAATGAAATCAAGCGCCTCTGTGTCTCCGCCGCAGCAAAAGACCGGATACACAACTGATGCAGGCTCAGAGACAGAGGTTTTGTCTGAAGAAGAGAAAGGAACACTGGCCGCACAGGACAAGGCCCATGATTTTTCCGTGATTAAATCAGAAATCGCTCGAGTGGCCAAGACCAATCCGAATGAAATGGCGCAGTTTATGAGCAAAGTGATATTAAAAAAGTAAATTGTTTGCCGGGACAGGACATTATGCCATTAAACGAGTATCAAAAAATTGCAGTCATTTTGACGAGTCTCACGGATGATCAATGCGTTGAGATTTTAAAAAACTTCAAAGAGGAAGAAGTCGAAATGATTTGCCGGGAATTGCTCACTGCCAATCAGATTGACAGTCAGGAACGTGAAGCGGCTCTGGTGGAGTTTCATCAATCTTTTTTTAATGCGGCGTCAGCCCCCAAAGAAGGGATTGAATTTCTTGAGGGTATTTTGCCGAGGATTTACGGGATCAGGCGCGCCACAGCTCTTTTGGGGAATATCCGGGAACAGGATGAAGCCGGGATGAATTTGAATGAATTGGTGGCTGAGGTTGGCCCCATGGTGGTGGCAGAGGAGCTTCAGACTGAGTATCCCCAGGTCATGTCAACTGTTTTGACAGCCTTAAAACCTCAAACAACCGCAGAAATTCTGACTTTTTTCACAGAAGAGATGCAGGCTGATGCATTGAAAGCCATTGTGGAAAGCAAAGCCATGTCCACGGAATTGATGAATAAGATTAAGCGCGGGTTTACAGAGAAGCTACTCCTGCGAAAACAAGTGAAGAAAAAAATACCCAAAGACAAGCTTAAGACCACGGCTGAAATTTTGTCATTCATGCCGCGGCAGGATTCAAGTAAGGCCTTGGATAATCTCCGGAAAAAAGACGCGGCCCTGACCAAAACAGTGGAAGAAGCCATGGCGTCAAGGAAAACAAATGAATAGGCAAATGAATCTTTCTTTTTCCCAAAATAAACCGAGAAAATCAGAGTTTCGATCTCTGCCCAAAAAGGATGTGAAAGGGTTTGATATCCGGTATTCGTCCATGCCCCGAAAAGTCAAAGATTCTCTTTTGCATTGTCATGCCGCTTTCTGTGAATCCTTGATTGACAGTTTGAATGCGTATGTGTCTCTGCCGGTGCATGCAGCTCTCAAATCCATTGTCCAAATGACTTATGCGGATTATCAAGAAACCGTTAAACAGTCTTCTGTGTTCTATTTGTTTGATATTCATCCGGCTTGCAGCCAGGGGCTTTTGCGGTTGGACAGCCCATTGGTGGTGACAGCCATTGACCGTGTTTTAGGCGGGGACGGGAAAAAAGCAAAAGGCAAAAACAGTCTTTCTTTAATTGAAATGAAAATGGCTGAGGCTTTTATGAGCCAGATTTTGAATCAGATCAATATGATGTGGGAAAGATTCGGCGAATTTACTTTTACAGGAAAAACCAGCGCTCAGTCAGGGACAGGTGTTGATTTTATGAGGGCTGATGAGTCATTGCTCATGGCTTGTTTTGTGCTGGGATTGGGGGATGTGGCAGGGTATATGGATGTGTGTCTTCCTTATTCTCTGATCAAGCCGATTTTGTCTGCCATTGAAAAGTACAATGAATCCTCATTTGGGGATTTGGAGGATCCCAAGATTGCCACTATTCTCAAAAGCAAAATGGAGAATATTCATATTCCCTTGAAAGTGTCCTTGTGTGAATTTGAAATGTCATTGAAAAAGCTCATGGGATTGAAATCCGGGGATGTGATCCGGATCTATGATTTGAACAAGGAAATAACCGTGAAAACAGATGGTACTTCAATTTTTTCAGGCCAAGCCGGTGTTTTTAATGACAAATTCGCCGTGCAAATTCATTCATTGGTCCCATTGAAAAAATAGTGTCAAAGGCCATTTGTGCTTTTTTGGTTAAACAGCTGATAGCCATTTTTATATTTTGCGATCTGCATTTCTGGGATTTGGCTTTAGTTTGATTATTGTGTCTTGGTGATTGGTTATTATTTGGTTATTGTTTCTTGGAATTTGGTTATTTCCGTATGATTAGAGTTTAGAATTTAGAATTTTCAGGAGGTTATATATGAGTCGATTTAAACCAGAGGATGAATCCAATAAGCCTAACGTAAAAGAACATCCAGCTGAAACCAGTTCTAAAAACACGCCATTGCACACGTTTCCGGGTCTTGTGCCTGAATCCAAAACAAGTCCATTGCCTGTGAATATTTCTCCTTTTATGGATGTGAATTTAAAAGTGAGCGTGATTTTGGGTGAGACAAAAATGTCCATGGGCGAGCTGCTGAAATTGGGGTCAGGGTCGATTATTGAGCTGAACAATGCCACAGGCGATCCCATTGATATTTTGATCAATGACACTTTGTATGCAAAAGGTGAAGTGGTGGTGGTGGATGAATGTTTTGGGGTCAAAATTGTGGAGATTGTGAATCCTCAGAAAGGGAATGGGTGATGATTAGAAGTGGATTGTGTGTGCATGGGGATGGTACGTATATGAAAAAAAGCGTGATATTGTTGTGGTTGTTGATTGTCGGGATAACAATGTGTGGGCCCGCTGCATCCTATGCAGAGGAAGCAGGTCCCCCACAAAAGGAGGCTGCCGGGTTTTTGGACTTGTCTGAGCCAAAGCATGAGCCGTATGAGACCAGGTTCCCCTTGCTGCGGCTGGTCAGTGCATTGGCTGTTGTGTTGGTTTTGTTTTTTTTGGTTGTTCCTTTTTTGAAGAGATTGACGTCATTTCAGGGGGCTGTGACAGGGACGTGTCCTATGCAAGTGCTTGGTCAGGCGTCTTTGGGCAGAGGAAAGTCAGTGTGTGTGGTCCAAATCGCTGAGAAAATACTGGTTTTAGGCGTCGGATATTCAGATAT
This sequence comes from Elusimicrobiota bacterium, assembly GCA_028278255.1. Lineage (GTDB taxonomy): Bacteria > Elusimicrobiota > Elusimicrobia > FEN-1173 > FEN-1173 > JANQER01. The sequence continues at coordinate 13,705 of JANQER010000368.1, forward strand.
AACGCTTCTCAAAGAATTGGACCAAGACTTTTTACAATCCTGCCGCGTGCAGCCTCCCTTGGCAGGGGCTGGTCAGGGTTGGCCTGGTTTTTCACAAATATTGAGAAAATGGATGAAAGGCCATGAGAAATGTGATTAATGGGAAAAGCATAAGAATCAAAAGCATTTTTCGCTTTTTGTGCCTATTGGGGCTTATTTTTCTGGCTGTGCCGCATGTGTTTGCGGTGTCTTTGGATGGTTCTTTGCAAAGCGCTTTGACTGGATTGACCAATCCCAAAAAACTGTCGGTTTTTTTGGAGACGTTTTTTGTTTTGGCGTTTATTTCGTTTTTGCCTTCCATATTGATTATGACAACGTCTTTTTTGCGCATGATTATTGTGCTGAGTTTTTTGAGGCATGCCTTAAGTTTGCAAAACACCCCGCCCAATCATGTGTTGGTGAGCTTGGCCATTATTTTGACTGTTTTTGTGATGGCGCCCACATGGGACAGAATCAATGAAGAAGCCTACAAACCATACCGCGACAAAGCCATTGCCTGGGAAACCGCAGTGAATAAAGCATCCGTGCCTTTGCGGGATTTTCTTTTCAAGCAAACCCGTAAAAAAGAATTGGGGTTGGCTGTAAAATTGTCCAGGGCTGAGAAGCCTAAGAATATTGATGAAGTGCCTTTTCCTGTTTTGGCCACAGGGTTTGCTTTGAGTGAATTAAAAACAGCGTTTCAGATTGGGTTCATTATATTCATTCCGTTCTTGGTGATTGATTTGGTGGTGGCCAGCGTGCTGATGTCCATGGGCATGATGATGGTGCCCCCAAGCATGATTTCTTTGCCGCTTAAAATACTTCTTTTTGTGATGATAGACGGCTGGAGCCTGCTGGTGCGCGGGATGATGGAAAGCGTCAGGTAAAGTGCGAAGTGCGAAGGACGAGGTGCGAAGTAAAAAACAAAAGAAAAGTCGTAGGGGCGGGCTTCCATGTTGCTAAATATGGTCCCTGTTCGTAGGAAGGGATGTGTCCGCCCGATAATAAGGGATATGTCTTTTGTTTTATGGATTTGAATTTTTGTTTTTTACTTCGCACTTCGAACTTTGGCCTTCGGACTTTAAGTTAAGGAGCTGTCATGGACTCAACATTTGTGGTGAGTTTGATGCGGGAGGCATTGGTCATGGCTTTCATGGCTTCTGCGCCTGTTCTTCTTGTGAGCCTTCTGGTGGGGGTCGTGATTGGTTTTATTCAAGCCATCACGCAGGTTCATGAAATGACTCTGGTGTTTGTGCCCAGGATTCTTTTGGTGGGATTGGTTATTGCTTTGTTGGGCCATTGGCAATTGTCCATGATTGTGAGTTTCGCCAACCGGCTTTTTGTGAATATCCCGCATCTCATCAGATAAAGTGCGAAGCGCGAAGACCGGCCTTCGCACTTTGATAAAGGAATTCATTTATGAATATAGCCGTGCACGATGCGGAGCTTTTTTTCTTGATTTTTCTTCGGTTGAACGGTCTTTTTTTATTTGTTCCTATCTTTAATAGCAAAAATACCCCTTTTAGCGCCAAAATAGGTATTTCATTTTTTCTTGCTGCCATTGTTTTTTTATGGGTTCCCCTGCCATCTCGCGCTTCTTTTGATACGTTGGGTTATTGTTTTGCCATTGTCCGTGAGGTGTCAGTAGGCGCTGTCATAGGTTTGATGGTGAACCTGGTTTTTTGCGGGGTCAGATTGGCCGGGAACATGATCAGTGTTCAAATGGGTTTAGGTGTGGCCAATATATATGACCCTGAGTATGGGGGAACAGCGGATCTGATGGCGCAAGCCAAGGGATTATTGGTCTTGATGATTTTTTTGTCTGTCAATGGGCCTCATTGGCTTATTGAAGCCATTGTGAGGAGCTATGACCTCATTCCCTTGGGTGGGATGCAGTTTTCTTCAAATTTAGCCGGTAAACTGATGTCATTATTTGGGTCCTTATTTGTGATTGCTGTTAGAATCGGCGGGCCAATTATTGTGTCCCTTTGGCTGGTGAGCCTGATATTGGGCATTTTGGGGCGATTGGTACCGCAAATGAATGTGTTTATGCTCGAATTTCCTTCTAAAATACTAGTGGGCTTGTTGGCCATGATTGTGTGTTTGCCGTATTTTCATACGGTTTTTGGCCGTATTCTAGGTCAATTTTGGCAGGAATTGGCCGGTGTGATCCGAATGATGGCCGGATGATGTTGACTTGACTCATTTTTAAAAGGTGAGAAACAATGAACCAAGAAGAAAAGACAGAGAAGGCCACTCCGCAGAAGCTGAAAAAAGCCAGGGAACAGGGGCTTGTTGTACAAAGCCGTGAAATTACCAGTACATTTGTACTTTTTGTGGGAATTTTGGCTCTTTTTGCTGTGAAAGAGGATATTGTGTTCAATTGGGGAGGCCTTTGGGCAGGCATATGCCGGGCCATTGCGCATGTGCACGAATGGGAAAACGGGCTGTGGTCATTTGCTTTTAACAAAATAATGGCATTTTATGTCACACTTGTGCCGTTTTTGTTTTTGGTGGTTGTGGTGGGGATACTGGCCAGTTGGGGGCAATTTGGTCCCATAGCGGCTTTTGAGCGTGTGGTGCCTGATTTGGGCAAAATGAATCCTGCTCAAGCATTAGAGCGTTTATTTTCACTTAACACTGTTTTTGACATGCTAAAAACCGCATTGAAATTGTGCGGTGTTTTTGCTATTGCCTATCGCGATATAGGGGTTTTTTTGCAAAAAGCGCCTTTTTTGATGGATCAAGGCCCGGGCACAATCTATCTGTCAGCCGGCAAAACATGTCTGTGGATGACGATTCATGTGGTTGTGTTTTTGTCAGTGGTCGGGGTTTTGGATTACTTGTATCAGCGTTATCGCATGTCCAAAGAGCTCATGATGTCAAAACAAGAGTTGAAAGAGGAAACGCGGGAAATAGAGGGAAATCCTTTGGTTAAATCTCGTATGAGACACATTATGAAAAGAATAACCCTGCAGCGAATGATGATGAATGTGTCCCAGGCAGACGTGGTTATTAGGGCAGAAGTCCAGACCCTCAAGCCCGGTCATAGGATGCAAAGGGCTGTGGCTTTGAAGTATTCGTATACAAAAAATGCACCCGAGGTTGTGGGAAAGGGCTCAGATTTGATGGTGCAAAAAATGGTTCAAATAGCTGAGAAAAACAAAGTCAAAATAGTGGAAAATAACACGTTGGCACAGAATTTGTATACACAAGTTAATGTAGGACAGGAGGTCCCTGGTGAGCTGTATCAAAGCATAGCTGAGATGGCGTATTTTAAGGAGATGAATAGGGGTGAAAAGGAATGAATAGGGATGTATATGGAAAAAGTTTAATGAACGAGAGAATGGATTTTGGATGCTTCCCCTGTCAACCCAAAGTCATTCAGGATATCTATTATGGGCAAGCCATTTAATATTAAAAATCAATTTGACCTGGTTTGTGCCTTGGGCATTTTAAGCATTTTAATCATGATGATTATTCCCTTGCCCACATGGCTGCTGAGCTTTTTGTTGATTGTGAACATGGCCGCCACCATTGCAGTGCTTTTGATGACCACTTATGTGAGAGACACTCTGGAATTTTCAGTGTTTCCATCGCTCTTGCTGGGTTTGACTCTTTTTCGACTGGCCCTTAATATTTCATCCACCAAATTGATTTTGCTCCAGGCTGATGCAGGCGCCATTGTGGATGCTTTTGGCGAGGTGGTGGTGCGCGGCAATATCGTTGTGGGAATGGTGGTGTTTTTGATCCTGATCATTGTGCAGTTTATTGTGATCACCAAAGGCTCTGAGCGGGTGTCTGAAGTGGCAGCGCGCTTTACTTTGGATGCATTGCCCGGCAAGCAAATGGGCGTGGACGCGGAGCTGAATGCGGGATTGATTGATGAAAAACAGGCCCGGGACAGGCGGGAGATCATTGAGCAGGAGGCGGATTTTTACGGGGCCATGGATGGGGCCAGCAAATTTGTGCGCGGAGACGCGATTGCGTCATTGATTATTGTGATTGTCAATATTGTCGGCGGCGTGGCCATTGGTTTGTTTCAAAGACACATGGGTTGGATGGAGGTTTTGAGCACATACACGATTTTAACAATCGGCGATGGGCTGGTCCATCAGATCCCTGCCATTGTTGTGTCCACAGGCACAGGCATACTTGTGACGCGTGCTTCATCCAAATCTTCTGTCGGAGAGACCATGGTCAGACAGCTGTCCATGAGCCCAAAGGCCATTGGCATTGCCGGCGGGGTTGTGGGGCTTTTCGGTATATTGGGTTTTGTCACGGGCCTGCCGCCTTTTCCGTTTTTGCTGGTGGGCGGTCTTATGATCGGCGCTGGGATTTCTTTTTATCAGTCTGATATGAATAGGCAAGTGAAAGAGGTTGCTCCACAAAAAATGGAAAAACCAGTTTCAACAGCAGCTCCCTCTGAAGATGTGATGCCGTTGTTGTCTGTGGAGCCTTTGGAGCTTGAGATTGGGTATGGGCTGCTGTCTTTGGTGGACAAGGCGCAGGGTGGGAATTTACTTGAAAGAATCAGCCTGATTAGACGTCAGTGCGCCCGGGATATAGGCATTGTGGTGCCGCCGGTCAGAATACGCGACAATGGCATGCTGATTAATACAAATTATGTGATCAAAATCAAAGGATCCGAAGTGGCCAAGGGGGAAATCATGCCCAAACATCATTTGGCCATGGGATCTTTGGGAAAAGACCACAAGCTCAAGGGTATTCCCACAAAAGAGCCCACATTCGGATTGCCTGCCTTGTGGATACGTGATGATCAAATCCGCGGCGCTGAGCGGGAAGGATTGACAATTGTGGACAATGGCGCAGTGGTGGCGGCTCATTTGACAGAGGTGATTAAATCACATGCGCATGAATTGTTGGGCCGTCAGGAAGTGCAATCGCTTTTGAGTGATCTGAAGTCCAGGGGGTTTACGGCCGTGCTGGAAGATTTGATCCCTCATGTGATGAGCATGGGGTCTGTGCAGAAAATTCTGCAAAACCTGCTCAGGGAAAAGGTGTCTATCCGGAACCTGGTTTTTATTTTGGAGTCCATCAGCGACGGCGCTGTCACCACCAAGGACACAGATGTGTTAACGGAATACGTGCGCACGGCGCTGGCCCCGCAATTGTCCCAGCATTACAGGGACAAAAACGGACGTCTGTCCTGCGTGACTTTGTCGCCGACATTGGAAAAAAAACTGTTTGATTCCATTCAGCGGCTGGACCGGGGGGCCAGGTTTGTTTTTGAGCAGGCTTTCTCAGATAAACTCGTGAATGTGTTTGTGGAAAAATTGTCTTCCACCCCTGGTTTGTCTATGCCGCCTGTGTTGTTGTGTTCGCCCATGTTAAGGCTTTATATCAGAAAATATTTGGAAAGATTTATCACGCATTTTGTTGTGTTGTCTTACAATGAAGTGACTTCAGACACGAAAGTGGAATCTTTGGGCGTGGTGGAAATGCCTAAAAACATTTCGATTTTAAATGCAGCATAAGAGGAGTGATTTATGCGTACAAAAACCAAACCTGCTAAGCAAACAGAAAAAGAAATGGAGTCTCCTCAACAGGAGAGAAATTTAAGTGAAGAGCAAGCCCTGAGACAGTTGTGGCAGCATTATCTTGCGCACAGAGACCAGGCGTCTAAAAATAAGATTTTGGAGAAGTATGCCTATTTGGTGCGGTATATTGTCAGTCGGATGAAGATTGGTCTTGTGCCGTCTCTTGATAAGGAGGATTTGGAGAGCGTCGGCGCTATCGGGCTGGTCAAAGCCATGGAAAAATTTGATTTGTCACGAAATGTGAAGTTTGAGACCTATGCGTACCGGTGGGTACGGGGCAGTGTGCTGGATTATTTGAGAAAGATTGATTATTTGAGCCGGACATTTCGTGAAAAAGTGAAGGAATTGAAGAAAGCTTATAATGAACTCAAAGAAAAACTCCAGAGAGACCCCACGGATGAGGAGATCAAAGGCAAATTGGGCATCGATCAGGAAGAACTGAACCGTCTGTATTTTGAGATGGCGCATTCTTACACCATGCCTTTGGAATCACACAGCGCCGGGTATGACAATGAGGAAGACACCTCCTGGGAAACTCTGAAAGATGAGAGCCAGCCTGAAATGCTTCAGATGATGGAGAAACAAGAGATGGTCCGAGTTCTCAGGGATTCCATTGATCGTTTGCCGCAAAAAGAAAAATTGGTTGTGTCGTTGTATTATTATGACGATATGACCTTTAAAGAAATCGGAGACATCATGGAGGTGTCTGAATCCCGCGTGTGCCAGCTGCACACCAAAGCCATGCTGAATATCCAGAAGGAAATGAACAGATAAATAAAAGAAAATTCGAAACTCGAAATCCTAAATCCTAAACAAAAAGACAAAAAGGGAAAAATGATAAAATTGACATTTGCATCTTGTTTTTTTGTTTCGAATTTAGAGTTTAGGATTTAGAGTTTTTATTATTGCACTGTTTGTACGCCTGCATCCGGCTGTACACATTGGGGATCTTGATTTGCGACCGGTATTTGGCCACAGTGCGTGTGGCTATGGTGAGATGATGATCTGATAGGAGGCGCTTCTTGATGTCTTCATCGCTGTAGGGCAGGGACAAGCAGCCATGACGGATTTTTTTCTCTTCTTCCGAAATCACAGACCATATTTTTCCTTTGACCGCATGAACCGAGCCTTTTGCCAGAAAACTTTTCAGCGGGAGCTCTTCGTTCCACGGGGTGATCACTGCTTTGCGGGAGATGGCGCGGCAAATGGTGCTTGTGTGGACGCCCAACTCCTTTGACATGTCACAAAGCGTCATATCAATAAGTTTTTCCCGGTTGTTCTCTTCCAGAAACACACGCTGCTTTTTTAAGATGGTTTCAATCACGCGGCACAAAATGGATTTACGCATGTTCACGAGTTCCATGGATTTAACCAGATTTTTTAATTTTTTGTATTCCATTTTTGACACAGCGGGATCTTTTTTCAGGGATTCCATTTTTTTGTAGTCTATGACGTACCGGCCTCTGGCGTATTTGAGTGAGGAATAATTGATCACAAACTCATTGGATTTGTCTTTTTCAATGGCGCCCAAGCAGGTGTAATGGACATGGGCGCTGGCTGAGGATCTCATGGGCTCAAAAAATTCAGTTTGTATGGCCACATTGTTCACCAAATCCATGGTTTTTTCGATTTCTTCAACAGATAAATGGCAGGCCTGAGAGATTGTGTCCAAAGAGATGTGTCCCTCATTAAATAGAAAATATGTCTCAAAATTTTGACGGCCTATGCGCTGACAAATGTCAATCATTTCTTTTTTTTCCGACAGTAAAAGCTCAATGTCAGGAGATTCTGATTGTCGCGCAGTCTCTTCTTTTAGTTCAAGGAAGTGAGAGGCAAGGCTGGTGTGGGCATAGCGTTTATAGCTGATGACGCGATTTTTTTCATCATTGGAAATATAATACTTTTTAAAGACGGGGTTTTTTTCAATAGACCCTATCAGGTTTTCAAAATTATCTTCATCCAAAGTCAGAAGATTGGCCATTTTAAGACGCGGAATGAGCCTGTGTAAAATCTTTGGCTTTGGCGACAATGACGGTCGAATCATGATTGAATTGTTCATAAATCAGCTCATTATCTGTTTATGGCTAACATTTGCAAATATTTTAACTTAAAAAGAACCATCATATTTTCGTTTTTACCGTGTTTATCCGTGTT
>JANQER010000375.1 GCA_028278255.1 Elusimicrobiota bacterium
ATATTGATTGGGTGGAAGAACCTGAGCCTGTTGTTCCTGGGGACGGAATTGGGGAATTAAAAGTGTTCAGTCAAAACCCGACAGACGAAGAACTGCAGAAATTACCAAAAGGCGCTGTTGTGTTTTTGCCTGTTTTGCCGCCGTATGAGGCGGATTTGTCCCATGTGAATGGATTGTTGTGTTATGTGGATCAAGGCATGGCCAGTCATGTTTTTCGGCTGGCTGGGGCTTATGGGATTCCTTTTGGGCTTGTGAGGCAGGATGATGAGAGGGTGTCTGACTTAAATGGGAAGAGGGTGGCTTTGTCTGTGAACGAAGATATTGAGTTGAGAGAAGCTTTGCCAACTGAGATAACCGGAAGATCACAAGGCCCTGTTCAGGTGCAGCCGCATGAGGTTTATAGGGATCAGGGTATTTGTTATTTGCCTGTGAATGACGAGCGGTTGAGTGATGTGAAGTTTGTGGGGCATAAAGCAGCCAATGTCTATCAGTTGGCGCAAGAGTTTGAAAGTGTGGATGTGGAAAATGTGGAAGTGGAATTTGTGCCGGGAAATGCATTGACCTTTGAGATGTTTTTGGATTTGCTGACGGCTGAGGAGAAAGAGTCCATTGTGCAGGGAGATGAGTCAATAAAAATGCCTGAAGCATTGGAAAATTTACTGGTGCAGGATGAAGAATTTACGCAGATGCTCCTCCATGGTGTTTTTGTGCGGTCCAGTACAAATGCCGAGGATTTCAAAGGCGTGGGAGCAGGTGTATACGGGACTGAGCCCAATGTGAAGGGGTCTTTGTATGACTGGTGGAGGGCAGTGCGCCGGGTTCTTGTGTCTTGTTTTTCAGAAAAAGCATTAATGAACAGGCGCGTGCATGGAATGAATGAAGATAATTTTGCGCCTGCTGTGTGGTCTTGCGCATCACAGGGTTTTGATTATGGGGTGGTGATTCATGTGCAGGATGATCATGTCATGATTGATGCAGTGCAAGGCTTGGCTGCGCCTTTGGTGAATGGAGAAGAAAAGGGAGCGCGCATTGTTTTGGAAAGAGACACTGGGGATGTAATAAAAACAACAAGCTTTAAGCAGTCTAAAAAAGTTGTATTAAATGCTGTATTTGGAGGGCTTTTGAGAGAAGATGCAGAAGAGAGTGACGCGTTTTTAAATGATTGGAAGGAGAATCAGGAAAAAAAGAATGTGGTAGAGGCTTTGAGGCAGTTGAGTGTGCAGGCCAGTCGGATTTTGAAATCAAATCAAGACATTGAGTGCGGGCTGAAAAAAACAAAACAGGGATGGAAGATTGTGGTGGTGCAGTCTCGGGAGGCTGTGAGAATGGGAAGAGTAAAAGCGCGTACTTCTGCTTCTGACCATGCGTATTCGATTTTGGGGTTCTTAATGCCGGGTGTTCTGGCTGGGCTTTTAAATTTGTGCGGAATGAATGTGGATGCAACAAGTGTATTTTTGTTTTCCGGCATAGCTGTGGTATTGGCCACTGTGGCGGATGAGCTGGGGCATGCAGTTGAAATTCATAAAAAAGGCGGCATTCCACGCTTAAAGTTCCTGTGGCCTGGTCAGGGCGGTCCTTGGGATTTGGGCGGTTTATTTATGACAGATTTGTTGGGAGAACATCATGCCGCAGGAAAATCCGGAATGATAGGCCGGGCAATCATGGGGGTCTTATGGCTTGTGGCCATGCTGCCTCTGGGGTATCTCTTTATGGGTGAATGGGAGATCCTGGGATTTGCCGCAGGCATTGTGGCCATGTGTTTGGCAGTCAGTCAAACTGATGTGCAGGATTATTGGAGAGAAAAACAGGTCAAGAAAGCCGAAGATTTCATGCGGATTTTGGAAGCCTATGAAATTTCTATAAAAAAGGCTGATAAAAGGCGCTCGATAAATCGAGCAATTACAGGAGAAAATATAGACTCAATAGATGAGGCGGGTTTGATTGTCAACAGATTGTTGAATGACACGGAAATTGATTTGGGATTAAAAGAATTTGGCTCATTGCAGGACGTCCAAAATGGGCTCATGGGGTGTTTGGCAGAAAGAGTCAAAAACAAAGATTTTATGAAAGCTTTGAACAGACTGCTGAGGGCCAAAGGCATCAACATCAGTGAAGCAGGCATCACAAAATATCTCACAGGCTTAACAGGCGCGCATATATACTTTATCGGACCTGAAGATATCAAAAAGCCAAATGCACAGGAAAAATTAAAGCGTTTGGCGCAGATCTTAAAGACTCATTATGCCCCTGAAAACTATCTGATATATACCGTCGGAGCGTCTCAGCAGGACATTCTGCGCCAAGCCGGATTTAACATGTCCCGCGTGCAGCCAATAGCTGCACACAACAACACAGTCAATCTGGCTTCTCTCGAAAAACACCCCATTGCAAACGCCGGCTCACTCACCTTTTACACCGGCTCTCTGCGTCTAAACGCTGACAATGTCACTGCCCCAGCCATCAAACAAGCCATGGACCACGTGCAAAAAATCTTAACACTTCTATCCGAAACCAATTGGACCCCGGTTTGGTTCAACCAAATCCACCACATCACCCGCGCCATCCTCACCGCTGCTTAGAATAGGGGACGGAGGTAACTTAACAACTTAGCACATATTTTTCTTTACGCTGCATGGGGCTATTCAGCTTCCCTGTGTCATTCTGAGGCAAAGCCGAAGAATCCCCTGAGAAAGGCGCCAAAAGCATGGAATTCCTCCAATTTCACAACAGCCCCCATACGGGTTTACAGATAACCCGAATTTTGCATTAGGATCGCTGGATTCGATGGACGAAGCATGACTTTTTTTGCCTCCCTGAGCACCTTCCTGATAACCTCGGATGAACACGGATAAAAACCACAAAAACAGGGCATGACGTAATTGCCCAATTTATTGGGCGTTTTTAAAAATTGGTTATACGCCGCACGTGTGATGATTTTTAACATCACTCCTCAAGCAAACAAAATTATAGTTATAAAATTATAAATGTCCCCTTATATAAAAAATTACAATAAATTTACAATTTATTAAGGTGTAATTAAGATGAATGGGGTATTCTTAATATATGTACTTTTACAAACTAAAAAAGTTAATTTCTTTGGTGGTTGTGTTGGTTTTTGCTTTTTCTTCCTTGAGCGCGCCTTGGGTGGAGGCTGGGTTTTGGGAAGAAAGAAGGCGGGCTGCGCAGAAACTGCACGGGCGTTCCTTTGACGAGGATGTTCGTGTGCAATCCGGATTGTCATCGGAAAAATACAAGCTTTTGGCGCAGCTGCCGCAGGTGGGGCATGTCAATTTTGGCGTGGACAACGGTGCGTCAGTGGGCGCTGGTTTGTCATTTAATCAGCAGGTGACTTCAAGCAATTTGCCTGCGTCTTTTTCTTCCAGCCGGGAAGCGCATTCCTGGATTTCTTCATTGGTTCTTCCTTTCGGGTCTGTCCGTGACATTCATTTATCAAATAAACCGCAAGCGCCGTTTGTGATCCATGTGCAGGATGCGCATGGAATTGAAGAGGCGCAGCGCAATATTGCGTCTATGGTGCAGGGCCTTCAGGAATTTCGCGGGGTCCAATTGGTCGGAATAGAGGGCACAAAAGGTGATTTTCTTTTAGAGCCGTACCGGGATTTCCCAAATGCGTCTGTGAGAAAGTCTGTGGCTGATGCGTTTTTAAAAGACGGATCAATCACCGGTCCTGAGTATGTGGGATTAACATCTGCAGCTGCGCCTGTGCTGTGGGGCATGGAAGACATGGCGTTATATGAAGGCAATGT
>JANQER010000446.1 GCA_028278255.1 Elusimicrobiota bacterium
CGGACAATCATTCAGAAGGTCATTCAGCTCAACATCGCCATCTTTAAAAAGGGATGAGTTATGGGGTCAGAGGTTGCTGAGATGTGGGTAATAGAAAGGCGCCGTAACAACACGTGACGTGGCGAAGGAAATGATTCGAACAGGCCGCAAGCCGCGTGATATCAGCGAGCAAATGATTTTAAATAATTTTGTCACTATGCAAAGGATACGAGAATTGAAGTCTTCCGAGTTGTCTCCGGACCTTGTTCTTCAGATTCATCAACTGGTGACGGATAAGACTTTGTCAGATCCTACAGCCGCTGGCCGTTTTCGCCGTGAAGACGAAAAACGCGTCCTGGGGGATGATTCCGGCCATGTTTTTCATGAACCGCCGCCTGCTGAAGGACTGACAGGACGGATGGAGGCTATGTGTGACTTTGCCAATGAAAAAAAACCGAATTATTTTGTTCATCCCGCTGTTCGGGCGGTTCTTCTTCATTTCTGGCTGGCTTATGATCATCCTTTTGTGGATGGAAATGGCCGTACGGCGAGAGCGCTGTTTTATTGGGCCATGTTGCGAAGCGGTTACTGGTTGTTTGAATTTATTTCAATTTCACATGTTTTGCGGAAGGCGCCTGCCAAGTATGGACGTTCTTTCCTTTATACAGAGACGGATGATAATGATTTAACATATTTCCTGATTGCACAGACACGGGTGATACGTCAAGCTATTCGGGATCTTCATGACTATATTGAACGAAAAACAGCCGATGCCCGGAAAGCAGAATGGTATATGCGTGCGCTGGATCTTTTTAATCATCGTCAGGTGGAAATTATCCGTCATGCTTTAAAACATTCGGGTCAACGTTATACCTTTCAAAGCCATCAAAAGAGTCATAATGTGGCGTACCAAACAGCGCGTACGGATTTGCTTGATTTGGCAAAAAGTCGAATTTTAGAAAAACGATTAAAAGGAAATCAAATAATTTTCGTCTCTCCAGCAGATTTGTCCGCCCGTCTTTTGAAACTGGGGAAATGATAGATGGACCTTGATCGTGTGAGAATACCATCCCCCCAATAGGGTCTGACCATGACTTGTGGCCAGGCTTTTTTTGTCCCCTTGACAGGTGTGCTTTTTGTTGGTTAAATTATGAGTGATAACTCACTCATATATCAGGAGGAATTTTTATGAAGACAAATGGGGATAAAGTGGTTTTAGTGACCGGCGCGTCGTCGGGTATTGGGAAGGAAACGGCCAAAGCCCTCGTGCGGGAACGATACACGGTTTACGCGGCAGCCAGGCGCCTTGAGAAAATGGAGGATCTAAAGAGTTTGGGTTGCATTCCGTTGAAAATGGATATTACCAAGGAACCGGATGTGAAAGCCGTTGTGGAAACGATCAAGAGAGATCACGGTGGGGTGGATGTCCTTGTGAACAACGCGGGATTTGCTATCCAAGGGCCTGTTGAAGAAGTGTCCATTGAAGATGCCCGCAATCAGTATGAAGTGAATTTGTTCGGATTGGCTCGTCTGACTCAACTGGTGCTGCCGTACATGCGTGAAAAAAAAGCCGGGAGAATCATTAACGTTAGTTCTGCGGCGGGGAAGATTTATTTTTCTCTGGGGGCTTGGTATGTTTCCACCAAGCATGCCCTTGAAGGATGGAGTGACTGCCTCAGGCTTGAGCTGAAGCCGTTTAATATTGATGTGGTTATTGTTGAGCCGGGCGCTATTGCCACGGAATTTAACGAAGTTTCCTTGAACCCTCTGGCAGACCGGTTTGGAAAGGGTCCTTACAGCGGCGTGGTGAATTCTTTTGTGAGGTTTTCCCGTGAATTAGAGAAGAATCCCAAAAACAGTTCCCACCCAGCGGTGATTACTGATGTGATCATTCAAGCCATAAAATCCAAACATCCTAAAACACGTTATGCAGCCGGGGCCATGGCTAAGCCAATGATGTTTTTGCGCAAATGGGGCGGCGATTGTATTTATGACTGGGTGGTGGGGAAAATGGTTCGGTGACAAGGTGTTTGACGCTGCTGTTATATTGCAAATGGAGTAAGCCGGAATTAATATTGAGGGAGCAGCTCCAATGAAGACAAGAGAGAAATTACTTAAAAGCGCTTTAAAACTGTTTGCCAAGCAGGGGATCAACAGAACCTCTACGTCCCAAATCACCAAGGACGCGGGGGTGGCTGAAGGCACTCTTTTTGTGCATTTTAAAACCAAGCAGGAGCTCATTGATACGCTTTATCTTGGAATTAAAAAGAGGGTGTTTCCAAGCCTGATTGAAAAACTAAAATTCAAATATTCCGCTGAGCAATATGTGGGGATTGTTTCAGAGCATCTTATTAACCATTACACAAAAAACTATTCCGAATTTATATTTATTGAATTGGTTGAAATGGATCCGCAATTATCCGATGCTGCTTTTGAGGCAGGTGAGAAGGAATATGAGCCGATCTTAAGAAGCATGGGCAAGTTTCAGCGTGAAGGTGTTCTTAAAAATGTTGATTTGGCAATTATTTTGAAGATGGCCTGGGGTATACTGTCGGCTGTTATCAAGGCATACAAGGCGCAAAAGGTTAGAGAGATTGACCCAAACCATATCAAGGTAATCTGGGATGCCATTAAAAAATAGGCCATGGAGGTGACGAAATGAATAAGCTGACATTTGTATTGGTCAATGTCATGACGCTTGCCACACTCATTGGGGCAAATGTTTATCTGTCCCATCGGTTCTCGGTCTTTTTCCCGTCCATAAAAACCCGTTATTTTTACCTTGTTTTCTTCGGCATCACATTAATCCCTCTTTTCCTGCTGCATCCTGCGGCCTCAGGGAATATTTTTTGTGGAATCGTTTATTCTGTGACTTCTGTTCTCATTGGTGTGTTGCTCTATCTTTTTATGTTTACTCTGGTTTTGGATGTTTCTAATATTTTTTTAAAATGGCCGTCCAGGATTATTGGGTGGTCGGCGCTTGGTTTGGCGGGTGTTGTGTCGCTTTACGGAATTGTCATGTCTTACACATTTCGGACGGTTCAGCATACTTTTCAAATTGACGGCTTAAAGGAGTCAATAAAGATAGGCCATATTTCCGATGTGCATATGGGCTATTTTCGAGGGAAAAATTATTTTCAGCGGCTTGTGAGCAAGTGTATGGAGATGAAGCCTGATGTTGTTTTTATTACCGGAGACATTGTGGACAGCGCTATTCAATCCAACAGGGGCTCTTTTTCACCGCTTAAGGACATTACTGTGCCTGTCTTTTTTGTCGACGGGAACCATGACCACTATGCCGGAATGGAGAAAGTGGAATCGTTATTAAAAGAATTCGGTGTCAGACAATTGAAAAATGAAGTTGTGGACTTTCGAGGCATTCAGCTGGTTGGCCTGAAATACATGAACGCGGACCACAGCACCTATGACATGCATGCCACCGGTCAGGAAACCATAAGTGATGTCCTGCCTAAGCTCAAAATTGATCCGGATAGACCATCGATTTTACTGCATCACAGCCCGGAAGGCGTGCAATATGCCAGTGAAAAGGGGATTGATCTTATTTTATGCGGGCATACGCACGCCGGGCAGGTTTTTCCCATGAATCTTATTTCTCAGATTACTTTTTCCTATAACCAAGGAATTCACCAATACCAGGGCACTACCATTTTTGTGTCCCAGGGGGCAGGGACCTTTGGGCCTCCTATGAGAGTAGGCACTTCTAATGAAATTGCCTTTTTTACATTAACAGGCACTGAGTGACGAATTTTAATTTTTTGCTGATGAAGAAGAGGTCACTGGCAAGGTCTTTTGTGAGCGGAGCGCCGGGCAGACGCGCGAATTGTACAGTTGTTTTTTCCAGAAGAGACCGGCCCAAGATCTTCCAATAGAGCCTCTTCTGTTTTAAAAATAGTATAATAGTATCGAGAGTCCGTGTGCCACGAAACTGTACACCTGATGAGGGCAGATCCCTCGGCATCGGCTTGCACGAGCAGATGCCAAACC
>JANQER010000351.1 GCA_028278255.1 Elusimicrobiota bacterium
TGAGGTCGCCGGTCAGACGGACAGCCAATGTGTAAATCGTCGGCCCCTGGGTCTTCATCAACAGTTCAAAGTCCTGCGACTCTTCTCTTAAATTAGACCCGTTGGATGAAGAAAAGTTCCTGGCCTCAGTCTTTGTGTGGCGGTTTTTCCGTACCATGCGTACAATGTTATCAAAAAAAAAATGAAAATAGCTGAGCAAATTGGAACTTTTTTTGGGGGGAAGGGGTCTAACCCGCATGAACAAAATATAATTTTGTGCGGCATTGAAGAAATCCATTATATCTGTTAATCTTGAAAGTGCTCTAAAAAGAGATGCCCTTATGAAGAAAATTCTTGTTTGCTCACTGCTCTTGTTTTTCCTTGCCTCCGGGGCCCGGCAGGCCTTGTCAGAGAAAACGTCTTCTCATGCCAAACTGCGGCTGCCCTGGGATGTTCTTCAAAAAATACTGAAGCTGGATGACAAAACCATTCAATTGGACTGGCATGAGTTTTACACCCTGCTGCAAAGCTCAAACCCGCAGGACCTGCCGGACTTTTCCTTGTCAAACGGCCAAGTTGTGCTGACCAGAAAAGAATTCAATCGACTGATCAAAACTCTGATACCGCCTGCCCCCGCCAGTTCAAAAATTTATATCACAAAAGCTTCCTATAAAGGCCGGTTAAAGGATGACCATGTCCTATTGACAGCACATATCCGGCTGCATAACCAGCAAGACACAGGCAAGCCCATACGCATTGACCTGTTTCCCGCGCATCTGGCTTTTCATGAAGTGCTTTTAGACAACAAGCCTGCTTTAACAGAGACGCAGGGCAGCAGGCTTTATCTGACCACTGATAAAACCGGAGATTTAAATGTTACTATTCGTTTTTCCTTAAAGACCCCGCAAGCCAAAAGCCAGCAGCAAATCAGTTTCCCGGTCATCCGCACCCCTGTCACGGAATTTGAATTTGAAATTCCTTATCGCCATATGGACATCCAGGTGCCACAGGCCCTGCACCAAAAAACAATCCCCTCTGCACACGGCACGCGCGTGCAGGCCATACTCCCGCCCACGCATTCGATTCAGGCCTTGTGGCACCCTGTCACACCCCAGTCTGATAAGGAGCCTGCCAAAATATACTCTGACACAACTCATTTGCTTTCAATCGAAGACAATGCTGTGCGGGTCAAGACCCTGCTTCGTCTTCAAATCCTTAAAAACACTGTGAATCATGTCAACCTGCAAATCCCCAAAGGATTTCATGTGATTAATGTGCACGGACCAGGCGTGGGGGAATGGAAAGAACAGCCTGAAAAAAACAGGCTTCTCAAAATCCCTTTTGCGTATGCCCAAAAAGGCATAATCCCTGTCTCACTCACCACTGAAAAAATCCTCACACACGTCCAATCTTCTTTTACTTTTACGGGCGTTCCGGTACAAGGCGCAGTCAGGGAAAAAGGGTTTCTGGCTGTGGAACTCAAAACAGCCGCTGAAATTCCTGCGCCTCAGCAAAAAGGACTGGAGCGCGTGGATATACAAGAACTGCCGGGGGCTTTGCTGTCTCAATCCCACAGGCCTTTGCTCTATGCGTATAAATTTTTAAGGCCGTTGTTCGCGCTCACCCTCCAAGTCACGCCCCATCAAGACATCACGCTCCTTTCCTCCGTCATTGATTCAGCCCAGGGCACAAGTCTTTTGCTGGCTGACGGACAGCGTCTTCATCAAATGACCTATCATGTGCGCCATTCTGCCAAGCAATTCCTGGAAATTCATTTGCCCCCGCACACCACGCTTTGGAATGCTTTTGTGGACAACAAGCCTGTCAAACCCATGACCAGCACTGACGCGCCCCATGTGCTGATCCCCTTGACCCAGGGACAAAACAGGGTGTCTGCTGCATCCGCTTATCCGGTGGATATTGTTTATTATGAAAAAAAATCTGTGCCCTATTTAGCAGGCCGCGCCTCATTGAGTTTTCCAGTGCCCAATATGACAGTGAGCCGCGTCTTTTGGACTGTGCACACCCCGTCTCATCAAAAATTTTTTTACGGCGGAACCCTTTTTGACAAAGCCAAAGCCCCTGCTGCCTGGACTCCAACACCCTCAGAACAACAATCCAGCCTGGAATGTGACGATGTCATTGCCATGGGAAGAATGGCAGGGAAAAGAGGCGCCTCCAGCGTCAGGCAAAACAGAAAAAGACTCGCTCAAAAAGCCGCGCGTTTAAAAGAAATTCAGTGCGCTGACATGAGCGCCAGGGATGAAGAAGAATCCAAATCATACACAGAATACGCAGCCATGCCTTGTTCAATTCCAGAACCTGCTGTGGAAATGCTCAAAAAAGAAAAACAGGCTGTGGCAGGGGTTCTGCCTGTGCGGATTAAGTTTCCTTTGTCCGGCCGCAAGTCCTATTTCAGCAAAACCCTGCCGGCCAAAGACAGTCTTATGCCTTTGCCTTTGTTTTATGTGTCCAGGGGGATTATTCAAGCAGCTCAAATCATTTTTGGTCTCTTTGTCTTATTCCTTTTGTTTAAAATGCGCGCCAAAATAATAGCTGTCTGCCGAAAAACATGGGAAAAAATATGCCTATTGCCATATTCCTATGTCACTCATATACCTGCTTTTGGCTGGGTGTCTATTTCTGCCTTGCTTTGTTTGCTTTTGGCCTATGGGCCTCCACTGCTCATGCTTGGGGCTTTCTTGGGGTTTTTGGTGTCTGTGGCTTGCTGGCTTGTTAAACTTATTAGAACAAAAACTGAAGGCAAAGAGCATAGGGCATAGAGCAAAGAGAAATGAGGAGCTATTTATGAAGAAAATCATATTATTTGTTTCGTTTTTAATCATACTGCCGCTTGTGCATGCCAAGGAAAACGCAGGCGAGCTGAGCCTGCCTTGGACAGCTTTTGAAAAGCTTTTGGAACTCAATGAAGACCAAATCGCATTGACCTGGGATGAATTCCAGCAATTAATGAAACAAACAGGCCTGGAAAAAACCCCGCACTTTCAGATGCAAAACGGGAATGTGATTCTGTCCCGTCAGGAATTCAAAACACTGCTCAAAAAAATGAAGCCCCCGGCAAGCGCTGCCCCCAAATATTATCTGACCAAGGCTGTTTATTCCGGCACCATTAACAAAAAACAAACCCTGGTCACTGCGCATTTGCGCCTGCAAATTCCCAAAAGTGAAAAAAACATGGCGCCTTTGCGCATGGAACTCTTTGCCGGCCAAATGGCTTTTCAGGAAATCCTTTTGAACGGCCGGCCGGCTTTGATTGAAAATGAAAACAGAAGGACCTATATCACTGTCACAAAGCCCGGAAATCACCAGATTGCAGCGACATTTTCCGTGACCGGGTCATTGGAAAAAGCCCCTTTTCATTTGTATTTTTCTGTGCCGCGCACACCCATTACACAATTGGATTTTACCCTGCCGCTGCGAAATGTGGATGTAAAAGTGGACAATGCCTCTCTTGTGGAAAAGATCAAACGCAAGAAAAGCACGCGCATTAAAGCGTCTTTGACCCCCGTGTCCTCTGTGAAAATGAGCTGGAATCCCATAGAAGTGGAAAAAGCCAAGGGCCCGGCCAAAACCTATTCATCCACTTACGAGCTATTGGCGATAGAAGAAGATGCCATACGGGTGCAAACACGTTTGGATTTAAATGTCTTGCAAAACACCATCAATGCCCTCAATGTTCAGGTGCCTGAAGGGTATAATGTTCTGGAGGTCAATGGGGACTCTGTGGGCGAATGGAAGGTCCAGGGAAAGGACAAGAAAGTGCTGTTGATTCCTTTGCGATACGCACGGCAAGGTCGTTTCTATGTGAACATTACTTCTGAACGCGTTTTTAAAGGCAAAAACAGTGTGATTGATTTTTCCGGATTTCATGTCATGAGCGCCATACGAGAAAACGGCTTTTTGGGTGTGGAATTGAAAACCACAGCAGAAGCCAAAATCATTGAATCAAAAGGCCTCACACGCCAGGATATTCAGGAGCTCCCCAGAATGCTTCTGAATCTCTCTCCAAGGCCTTTTGTTTACGGATTCAAGTACACGCATCCCCCGTTCCAGCTGGGGTTGGACATCCAACGGCATGAAGAAGTGCCTGTTATCTCCACAGTGGTGGATGAGGCCAATGGTGTCACTCTGATTATGCAGGATGGCAAGCGCGTGCACCATCTGACCTATTCGGTCCGCAACACCTGGAAACAATTTCTTGAATTACAAGTGCCTGAGGATGCACAGGTATGGAGCACCTTTGTACAAGGACAACGCGTCAAGCCTTCTAAGAATCAAGAAGGGAAAATATTGATCCCCTTGAACCGTTCCAAAAACATAAACGGTGATTTGTCTCAATTTGACGTGGAAATCATGTATTACCAAAGCCAAAAATCCCTGCGGCCGGCCGGTCGTGAATCCATTGAGTTTCTCATTCCTGACATCGTGGTCAGCCAGGCGCTTTGGTCTGTGTATCTGCCTGTGAATAATGACTATCTCTATTTCAGGGGAACAGCTGACAAAGAAAAAAGCGCGCAAGGCATCAGGCCTCTGGTGTCCATATTGAAAGGGGAAAAACGGATACTCAAAAATCTGGTTGGCATGGATTTTGACAACGGATATCGCTATTCCAGCGATAAGCCTGCCTCTATGGAATTGAAAAAACAGCGAATTGACAGAGCCAAAAACACCAGGCAATGGCAATCCCGCGGCTCTTTTTCCGAAGGACAAAGCGTCAAGGACGAGGCATATGCCAGACAAGTAGAAAGAGAACTGAATTTTTTCAATCAAGCCCTTCAGCAAGGGAACAAAGCCATAGGAGGCGGGACAGCCCCAGGGGTCACCGGGGTTCTGCCTATCCGAGTCAATGTGCCCAATGCCGGCCAGGTGTTTCGGTTTACTAAAAAAATTGTTGTGAATCAGGCGCCCCTGACATTGGATATTTTTTATGCCAATCAGTGGACAGTCAAAGCCCTTAAGCTGTTTCTTCTGATTGTCCTGATTTGGGTGTTGTTTAAATTAAAATCCAAATGGATTCTCTTAAAAAATCTTGTGCTGTCTTTTTATAAAAATCATGAAAATGAAATCAAATGGGTCCTCTCCCCGGGCGGCCTGGTCATCACAACAGCATTGTTGTGGGGCGCTGGCCTGATTTTCACACGTTTGACAGCTGTCATGGGATTCCTGTTGTTCGCCGGGGCCTTGCTCCGCTGGCTCTGGACACTATTGAAAAGGAAACGAGAAAATGAAATCAATCCCTGAAATCATACTGGGAAAACCAGCCGTTGAGTGGAAAGAAAAAGATGTTTGGATGGTGCGGATTTTGTTCAGCGGGGCAGGCGGTGCTTTGTGCGCGGTGATGCTGTCTCTTATTGAATTCCTTCAGCCAAGACTGTTTATCCCTTTTATTTTTATTTATTGGGTCACTGTTGTTTACACCTCTATTCTCTTTCTCATCTTATGGAAAGCTCTGCCCATCACCCGGCAGCACAGGAAGCAAACAGAAGCCAATCACCCAAAACCCGAAGACAAGAATGACCCTGCGCCTGAAAAAGCAAAACCCAGCTGGATGGCTCTGGTGACTGGATGGATAAAAGCCTTTTTCGTGTTCCTGCTCAGAATCATCACCTTTAACCGCTTCCCAAAAACAAAACCATGACCCGCCCCATGCCATAAGCCCCTTTTTTCACATGTGGCTCATGCAGGGAATGTAGCATTGATTATTGTATCCCAATGGCCTTGCTTTTCTACATGATCTACATTGTTTGATACCCTATTTGTTTATTTCTTTTCTCTTTTAATGACCCTTTCGAATTCATCATAGTAAATCCACTCGTCAAATTTTCCATCTCTGTCCCTATCATAAACCACTTTATCCTTTCGTATATTTTTGTAAATTATTTTCTTGTCAACAATAGAATCGTTTTTGAATGAATAATTTCTTTCTGTAGCTCTTCTGTTTTTAATCACGCCCCATTCATCTTTTACGCCATCATAATCATTATCGCAATGATAACTCACAGGTTCCCCATTTACACAAGCTTCCCAATAATCAGGTTTGCCGTCATAATTAGAGTCCGATTTGGTTCCTGTTAATACCCCCCATTTGTATTCAAGCCAATAATCAGGTTTACCGTCTTTATTGTCATCAAAAGATTTTGGTAAATCCATATATTTGCTTTTGATGCCATTGAACATAATAGTCGCCAAAATCCCTATTATTAATCCTATGATAATCCCTGATGTCATTTGGCTTTTTGTAGAAGATGGCGCTGGTTTTTCATCTTTGGATGTGTCTGTTTTTTCAAAAGATTGGACATTGATATCCGTATCTGGATTTTTGTACTCTGACAATATCTTCTTTGCCTTCCGCTCTTTGCCTTCAGGCACACTTATCATCCCTAAACCAGCTGATCTTCCAAAAACGTCGAAATAAGTTGACCGCTTATGCTCATTAACTACAAATGGGATTTTTTTGTCCTTCATTAATGCAAGGATATTTTCCTTTTCTATCTCATCAAAGTATTTGTATATTTCCACCCATTTTGTTTCATTTTCTGTTTTATTCTGATATTCTCTGGCCATATTCAGGTCATCTTCAAAACCCCGTTTTTTAATAGCATCCATGACCAGGCCATACACGCCTTCTTCGTATTCATCTTTATTGGCTAATGCCATTTGGATTAATTCATCTTTCGGCATTTCTTCTTCATATGTTTTCTTCAGTCTTTCTTTTGTTTGTTCATCCATAAAGTCCTTCCTTTTAAATATATGGCTTTATTACAGTTATCGCATAAATAACTATTATGGGATATTTAAATGTTCAGAATAATCAGAATTATATGTAAAAAAATTATTTTTGGTGTATCTGCAAAATTTTTATAAAACCACCATGATCAATAGAAACAATATTTTCCATCTTTTCATCAAATATGTCTATATCGTCTGACGAGGGGTACCAAATGTCATCAAAAAAGTTCAACAAATCCTCTTTTTTGAATTGATCTATTTGATCATAATGATACCAATTTATGTAGATTTCCTTACCTAGTGAAATATTGTTTTTCCGAAAAAGCTCTATCAAAGAAAAATTATCATCTTCAGCATTTTCTTCCTTTATTGACGTCTGTCTTTTATCAATGATTTTTACCAGTTCTGCTCCAGATGTGTTATCTGGAACCATCAGTTTATTTCTAAGACTTGTTATAATTATATTACACTCTAATTTTGACAATTTTTTGAACCCTGGGAATGATTTCCCTGGGTTATCTTTCAGGTAATGATCTATTTTGAACTGTTCCATTTTTTCCCCTACCTATTTGATTGGAATTACCCCTTTAATCCCTCCTTTACCTCTCTTTCCTCTTGTATAATCCCAAAAATTTATATGCCAACCACTCTCTGGATGACCAACTGGCCGATTAGGATGACCAGGATCAAGCCTGTAACCTTTTTTAGGAGTTCCTCTTTGTGGACTACCTGATATTCTACCTTTTTGCCCCTTCGGTAATCTCCCTCCTAATTTTTCATGCACCTCTCTAAGTGCTTTTTTAATAGAAGACAATGGAATCTTCCCAGCCATTTTCGCAGCAGTTGCCCCATGGCCAATAATTGGCACTGCTGCAACAACAGACATACCAGCTCCGCTCAGATCTCCGCGTAATAATGATATCCCGGCATTTGCAACATCAGGAAATACTCCTATTCCTGGCGCCATACCAGCAAAATCTAATCCT
>JANQER010000030.1 GCA_028278255.1 Elusimicrobiota bacterium
TACTCAGGTCTACAAAAAAACACATTGGAACCACGGATAGACACGGATGAACACGGTAAATCTTGACAAGTATTTTTTAACTTAAAAAGAACCATAATATTTTCGTTTTTACCGTGTTTATCCGTGTTCATCCGTGGTTACCTGAGTAGTTACAAATTTGGCAGCAAACAATTTTGAAAAGCGCCCGATAAATCGGGCAGCTACAAAAAACTTCCACACGAATCTACACAATATGTTGAGAGCTTCGTCATACCGACTATTCATCCGCCATGACTTCTTGGAGGATGCACAGCCAAGAATATTCCTTTTTCAACATCCCCCTTTGGGGGATCTTGAAAATTGCACAGGCAAGGATGTTCCTTCCCCCAGGAAGGTGGCAAGGTTGCCCTCGCCATTTAGCGGATGACTTCGTCATCCGCTTCCACACGAACCTCCACGATATATTGAGAGATTCGACATACCGACTATTCAATTTTCAACATCCCCCTTTGGGGGATCTTGAAAATTGCACAGGCAAGGATTCGAACCTTGGTAGGGCGTAGCCCGCCAGATTTACAGTCTGGTGCATTTGACCGCTCTGCCACCTGTGCTTAAATGGATTAACCACGGAGCTCTTATCATGAGGGACATGATGAAGGTGAAGTCCTATTATACAAAAATTTTTAAAAAACTGAACCATAATTTTATGAACAATATTTTACATCAAACAATTTAAAAATGATACAATATGTTTACATTCGTTTACTTTCAAAACAAAAATCCCTTTATGAAAAACAATATTCCTCCGCCGCCTCCACCAGAGATGCCCAAAGCATCAGTTCATGAAGAAACTGATGTGGGTCGTTCCAAAAGAAAAAAGGCGCTCTTCCCTCAACATAAACGGGTGTGGCTCATTTGTCTCTTTTCTCTGACCTTCCTCATCATAGGACTGTATGTGCTGAACCGCACAGTTTCTCAGGGATCTTTGCCTGAGTCGCCGCCCGTGTCATCAGATCAAAAAATAATCCCGGTCCATGTCATGGGAACCAAATCACAAAGATTTCAAGACATCATGATGACTGTTGGCACAATAACAGGCGGGTCCAAAATTGATCTGAAATTTGAAGTGGATGGCAAGATCATGGATTTTGACTATGAAAACGGCCACAAAGTGGAAAAAGAGGCCATCATTGCCAGGCTGAACCAAGAAGAAGCTGACATCAAATGCCAGCAGGCAGAACTGGCTTTGTTAGAAGCGCAAAAAATGGTTAATATTGGCGCGCTTGAAAAAACACGCCTTAAAGAAGCACAATTGGCGTACCAACTGGCTCAAATGAATTTTAAAAAAACATTTATCCGCGCGCCCAGAGAAGGCATTATCGGAAACAAACTCATAGATGTGGGAGAATTTGTCTCCGCAGGCCAAATCATTGCCACATTGGTCAATATTGAAACAGTGTTTGTGGAATTCGGTGTGGTGGAAAAAGAACTGGACAAAATACTGCCCAATCAACAAGTGATCATTACCGTGGACACTTATCCGGGCATTGAGTTCACCGGACAGATAGAAAGAATTGACCCTATTGTGGGCCCCACACGCACCATGTCCGCAAAAGCCCGGTTGAAAAACCAAGGGGGCTTTCTTCTCCCCGGCATGTTTGCGCGCACGCGGGTTATTATTTACGAAGATGACAATGCCATTGTGGTGCCCAATGAGGCCTTGGAAAAAACACCTGCAGGCCATCAAGTCTATGTTGTCACAAAAGACAACAAAGCCATGTCCCGGGAAGTGCATGTGGGCTATTTCTCAGTTGAATTTGCCCAAATCCTCAATGGGTTAACACCCGGGGAAAGAGTGGTCATCCAAAAACCACAAAAATTGAGAAATAACATGGCTGTAAAAATCATTCACACACAGTGACAATTGACAGGAATGAGTGATTACAGATATAATTTTTATTTTATTGCTACTATTTAAGATTGAAACCACAGACAAACACGGTCAACCATTAAAAAATGTAATGCTTTTGTCGCTGCCCGATTTATCGGGCTCTTTGAAATGATCATCACACAATCATCAGCTTTTTAAAAACGCCTGATAAATCAGGCAGCTGCGAAAAACATAAAAACCAAACAACCAAGCAAATCACCGGACACCAAATAACGGCGCCGGTGATTTGACAGATACTTGAGCAGTTGCATTTTATTCATAGAGGGAACTTTTTGTTGGGGCTGGTGTCCAACAACCAGTCAATCATTTTTATTATCGAGTCGCTCAAATGAGGGTCATGACACTGATTTCAAAAAAAATCGAAGCGGTACAGGGAGACATCACCACTCTGGAAATTGATGCCATTGTGAATGCCGCCAACACCTCTTTGCTGGGAGGCGGCGGCGTAGATGGGGCCATTCACCGCGCTGCCGGGCCCGAACTGCTGCGGGAATGCCGCACATTGGGCGGATGTCCTACCGGCGAGGCAAAAATTACAAAAGCGTATAAACTGCCGTCCCGATATGTGGTCCACACGGCAGGCCCTGTCTGGCGGGGCGGGAAGAAAGAAGAAGATACCCTTTTAAAAAATTGTTACCTCAATTCCCTGTCATTGTGCCAACAAAACAAAATAAAAACCATTGCGTTCCCCGGCATCAGCACAGGCGTATACAGATTCCCCAAAGAACGCGCAGCCCAAATTGCCGTGACAACAGTCTCTGGATTTTTGAAAAACAACACATTCCCGAAAAAAGTCATATTTGTCTGTTTCAGCGACCAAGATCTTTTGATTTACCAAAAAACACGTAACTACTCAGGCAACCACGGATGAACACGGATAAACACGGTAAAGACGAAAATATTATGGTTCTTTTTAAGTTAAAATATTTGTAAATGTTTTACCGTGTTTATCCGTGTTCATCCGTGGTTCCAATGTGTTTTTTTGTAGACCTGAGTAGTCACAAAAACACTCAACACCCCCGGACAACAAACACCCCCCGGCGTTTGATTTGTCTCTTGGCGATTGAAATTTATTTGGATATTGTTTCTTGGAATTTGGAACTTGTTTGGTTATTGTTCCTTGGTTATTGGAATTTATTTGTATCTTGGTTATTGGTTATTTTATCACAGGAGGAACACCATGGCAGGCACTGATATTCGTGAAATCAATGAAAAAGTCAAACAGGAAAGTATTTTTGTTGAAGAAATTTTGGCTGAGATCAGCAAGGTCATTGTGGGGCAGCGGTATTTGCTGGAAAGAATGCTGGTCGGCCTTTTGGGAAACGGGCACATTCTTTTGGAAGGCGTTCCCGGGCTGGCCAAAACTTTGGCTGTCCGGACTTTGGCCAATATTATTGAAGCCCAATTCCAGCGCATTCAATTCACGCCTGACTTGCTCCCGGCAGATGTGATTGGCACGCTGATCTACAGCCCCAAAGACGGACAGTTCAGCATGAAAAAAGGGCCGGTTTTTACCAATATGCTGCTGGCCGATGAAATCAATCGGGCGCCGGCCAAAGTGCAGAGCGCTCTTTTGGAAGCCATGCAGGAACGCCAGGTCACCATAGGCGAAAAAACACACGCCTTGCCGGAACCGTTTCTTGTCTTGGCCACACAAAACCCCATTGAACAAGAAGGCACGTATCCTTTGCCTGAAGCCCAGGTGGACAGATTCATGCTCAAACTCAAAATTTCATACCCCACGCGCGTTGAAGAAAAAAATATCATGGAACGCATGAGCCAGGGACAAATCCCGCCCACGAAAAAGATCATCACCCCGGACAAAATCTCAAGAGCGCGCGCCATTGTGGACCAGGTTTATGTGGATGAAAAAATCAAAAATTATATTTTGGATCTTGTGTTTGCCACGCGTGAGCCTGAAAAAAACCGTTTGGACAAATTAAAACCATTGATTCATTTTGGCGCTTCTCCACGCGCCACACTGGCGCTCCACAAAGCCGCGCAAGCCTATGCTTTTATCCGCGGCAGAGGCTATGTCACGCCCGAAGATGTCAAAGCCATTGGTTCTGATGTTCTCCGCCACAGAATTTTGGTCACGTACGAAGCAGAAGCAGAAGAAAAAACATCGGAAAACATCATTCAAGAAGTATTTAATGAAGTGGAAGTGCCTTAGGAGTGTGTCCGACATAAGCTTTTCGGCTGCAAATTCGGCTGCTGGCCTGCGTCTTTGCCAAATTTTTCTTAAATACTTTCAAGTATTCGCGAAAAATTTGGCTTCGGCTCGGCTCAGCATCCGAATTTTCGCTACGAAGTCTTATGTCGGGCACACTCCTTAGGAATAACCAAATTCCGAGAGACAAGATGCAAACAAATTCCAATAACCAAGAAACAAAAAACAAATCATGAACAACACAACCGGTATTCCACAAGAAGTGCTCAGGCATGTGCGCCGGCTTGAAATCCGTGCCGGCCGCTTGGTGAATGACATATTCGCAGGCCAGTATAACAGCACATTCAAAGGACGCGGCATGGAATTCTCTGAGGTGCGGGAATATTTGCCCGGGGATGATGTGCGCAGTATTGACTGGAACGTGACAGCGCGCATGGGCCATCCTTTTATCAAAAAATTCATTGAAGAAAGAGAACTGACTGTTATGTTTTTGGTGGACACCAGTTCCTCCCTCAACTTTGGATCGCGCAAGCAATTCAAATCAGAACTGGCCGCAGAAATCACAGCGCTTTTGGCTTTTTCCGCCTTGCGCAACAATGACAAAGCCGGCATGATCATGTTTTCAAACGAAGTTAAAAAGTATATTCCGCCCCGCAAAACACGCGGTCATGTTTTGCGCCTCATCCGTGAAGTCATTGCCACGCATTCCAGAGGCCGGGAAACCTCTCTGCAAAGCGCATTGGATTTCCTCAACCACATTCAAAGACGCAAAGCAGTGGTTTTTATCTTGTCGGATTTTTTGGATTCCCAATATGAGCAGGCTTTGAAAATTGCCGCCAGGCGGCACGACATTATTGCCATTCCCATCTCAGACCCATGGGAACACCGCTTGCCAGCCGGCATCCAGCTTTTGATGGAAGACGGTGAGTCTGATTTGTTCTCTTTGGTCAACACAAAAACATACGCTTTTACACGAGATTATCAAAAAACAAATAAACAACGCAAAGACAATCTGGCCTCCATGTTCAGACGAAGCGGCGTTGATGCGATTTTTGCGCAAACAGACACATCCTATGTGGAATCTTTTCTGCGCTTTTTTGCTGAACGCGCCAAAAGATTTAGATGAGTTATGGTTTAGCGTTTTTCTGTAGTTGCCCGATTTATCGGGCTGTTTTA
>JANQER010000031.1 GCA_028278255.1 Elusimicrobiota bacterium
TCCCCGTGGTTAAAAAAAGCGGGGCGCGAAGCGCGGCCTTTGACAATAAAAAGTTGTATGGTTTTTGACATTACCAAAAATGTAATAAAGAGGTTTGTAATGAAAAATATAACTTTAGTGGTGCCTGTACATAACGAGGAGAAAAACATCCGGGAATTTTTCAAAGAAACAGTAAAAACATCAGAACGGCTGGGGCCGGATTATGAGCTTTCGGTTTTGTTTGTGGATGATGGCAGCCGGGACAACTCTGTCAATATTCTGGAGAGCTTGTCCAGAGAATATGATAACGTGGGTTATCTGGAGCTTTCACGTAACTTTGGCAAAGAGGCTGCTTTGAGCGCAGGCGTGGACAATCTGGATTGCGATGCCGCCATTATTTTAGATGCGGATTTACAGCACCCCTTGTATTACATACCTCAATTCGTTAGGAAATGGGAGCAAGGCTATGACATTGTGGCCACTAAAAGGAGATCCATCAAAAAACAACCGCTGGCGCGCCGGCTCGGGTCTTTTTTGTTTTATAGGATATTAAATACCATATCCGAGTTCAAAATGGAGCCCGGCACCACAGACTTCAGACTTTTGGATAGAAAAGTCATAGACGCTTTGAAAGATTTTAAGGAAAAAAACCGCATGGTGAGAGGGCTGATCGATTGGATGGGCTACAAAAAGGTTTTCATTGAGTTTGATGCGCCTAAGCGAAATGACGGCGTGGCAGGTTATAGTTACAAAAAGCTTTTCAGATTGGCGTTTAACAGCCTTATTTCATTCTCGCTTTTTCCTTTAAGGATTGCCGGGTATCTGGGCTTGTTGATATCAACGACATTCGGTGCTCTGCTGATGTTTATGATCGTTGATAAGTTGCTGTTTATGCAATTTGGATTCACGCCGCTGTCTTTTGTGGTGGTGGCAAATGCCATATTCTGCGGGATTATTCTGTCTTCTCTCGGCCTGGTGGCGCTTTATATTGGTCATATTCATGAAGAAGTTGTGGACAGACCTCTCTATCTTGTGAGAAGGCAAAAGAAATTTAACAAAAATAGACGGTCCGTGGTTTTACCGGAGGCAGCGGCTCTGTTGATGAAATAAGAATGATGCAAAGAGTTTAAAGAAAAATACTGCTTTCAACCAGTTCTATTCATTTCAAATTGCTATTTTCCATCCACCACATGGCTGTTTTATGATACAATGATGCCAATCATTAGATACATAATACGAGGAAAAACATGAAAGTTGTTCTATTGGCCGGCGGGTTCGGCACCCGAATCAGTGAAGAGTCCTATTTGAAACCCAAACCCATGATTGAAATCGGCGAAAAGCCGATTATCTGGCACATTATGAAGGCTTATTCCCATTACGGATTTAGTGATTTTATTATTTGTTTGGGGTACAAGGCTTATGTGATGAAAGAATATTTTGCCAATTATTTTTTACACCAGTCTGATGTGACTTTTGATTTTCGAAATGGAAATAAGACAGTCATTCACCAAAATTTTGCCGAGCCATGGACAGTGACTCTTGTGGAGACAGGTTTGGAAACCATGACCGGAGGCCGTGTGAAGCGCATCCGAAAATTTTTGGATAATGAACCGTTTCTTCTGACATACGGTGATGGGCTGAGCGATATCAATCTTAAGCATTTAGTGGATTTTCATAAGGGACATGGACGCATTGCCACTGTCACGTCTACCCAGCCCACGGGGCGTTTCGGCGCTTTGGACTTGGCAGAAGACAACCGGATTCTCCGTTTTCAGGAAAAACCCAAAGGGGACAACGCCTGGATTAATGCCGGATTTTTTGTTATGCAGCCAGAGGTTTTTGATTTTATTGAAGGGGACCAGACAGTATTGGAAAAAGAGCCGCTGGAAAGCCTGGCACGGGAAAGCCAGCTAATGGCCTATAAACATACTGGTTTTTGGCAGCCCATGGATTCCCTTCGCGACAAGAATCAACTGGAAGACCTCTGGCGTTCCCGCAAAGCTCCCTGGAAGATTTGGGGTTAATCAATGGTGGACCCCATGTTTTGGAAAAACAAGAAAGTTTTCATCACTGGCCACACTGGTTTTAAGGGGTCGTGGTTGAGCCTGTGGCTTCATTCCATGGGGGCGCGTGTGACGGGGTATTCATTGGCGCCGCCCACTGTTCCTAATCTTTTTGAGACGGCCCGCGTGGGAGAGTTTGTGAAAACCGTGACCGGGGATGTGCGGGATGCGTCTCTTTTAAAAAAGGCCATGCTTGAATCCCGGCCGGAAATTGTGATTCATATGGCTGCCCAGCCTCTTGTGCGTGAGTCCTATAAAAACCCCATAGAGACCTATTCCATTAATGTGCTTGGAACGGTCCATTTTTTCGAAGCGATTCGCGCATGCCCGGATGTGAAGGCCGTTGTCAATGTCACCACTGATAAATGTTACGAAAACAAGGGAATGGTCCTGGGATATCATGAAAACGATCCCCTGGGCGGGTATGATCCTTATTCCAATAGCAAAGCCTGCTCGGAGCTCGTGACAGCGTCTTTTCGGGACTCATTTTTCAACCTTGCGGACTATGCGCAGCACGGCAAGGGCGTGTCCTCTGCAAGGGCCGGCAATGTGATCGGCGGCGGCGACTGGGCCGCGGACCGGCTTGTGCCGGATTGTGTTCGTGCCTTTTTGAGCGGCAAAACTGTGCTCGTCCGGAACCCGCGGGCTGTGAGGCCCTGGCAGCATGTTCTGGAACCCTTGGATGGATACCTTTTACTGGCTCAAAAACTTTATGAAAACGGACGGGACTATTCAGAGGCATGGAATTTCGGACCAGACGAAACAGATGCTCAGCCCGTGGAATGGATTGTCAAGCGGATGTGCGAGGTTTGGGGCAAGAACGCTTCTTATCGGATTGATGTCGGGGATCATCCCCACGAGGCCCATTATTTGAGATTGGATTGCTCAAAGGCCAAAAGCCGTCTTGGATGGAAACCACGATGGAGCCTTGAAAAGTCTTTGGACATGATCGTGGCCTGGACCTTGGCCTATAGCCAAGGGAAGGATGTCCGGGAATCTTGTTTGGAGCAGATAATGGAATATACACATAGACGGGTAATGTTAGACAAAGCATGAGAGGAGGTTGTATGTCGGAGGCAAAAATGAAATGTAAAATATGCGGGAATAATCTTGAAAAAATGATGGAATATGAAAATATGCCCAGTGGCGCGCAAATAATTCCTGCAAAAGATGAGTTGGATTCGGACAATGGAATTTTGTTGCCAATATGTCAATGTCGTGGCTGTGGATTGGTCCAGATCCCGCTTACACCAGTCAGTTACTATAAAAAAGCTGTTCGATCCGCCGCGTGGATGAGAGCTGATTGGAGAAAAAAGCAGTTGTCAGATTTTAAAGAAGAATTTAATTTACATAAAAAAAGAGTTGTTTCTATCAATGAAGAACCCCGTCCAGATTCTTATGATGCATTTTTGATGTTTAATTATTTAGAACATTTTCCGGACCCTAAAGAAACGCTTATGCAAATTCGTGATAATTTGCCTGAAAATGGAGTGGGGATAGTCGATGTTCCCAATTGGGAAATGATTTCAAGAGATAAAGTGTTCTCAGAATTAGTCATTGATCATTTGTTTTACTTTACCAGGCCTACTTTGACAATTTTATTGCTTTCCTGCGGGTTTGAGATCATAAAAATGCAAGATTTATTGGATGGCTATATCCTTTCAGCTACAATACGAAAACGTCAGCCTGTGGATTTTGTAGATTCATTCAAAACACAAGAAAAAAAGTTAATGGGTGATATACAAAACTATCTTGATAAATTTAAATCAGTGGCCATATGGGGCGCAGGGCATCAGACGGTTTTTCTCTTATCTTTATTGAAAGACAGGAGTAAAATATCATACATAGTTGATTCTTTTAAATTAAAACAGGGCAAATTTACTCCTGTGACGCATATTCCCATAGTGGCTCCAGAAACATTACAATCCAAGCCTGTGGAAGCTGTTATGGTCATGGTGGGAGGATTTTATTATGAGATACCTAAACAAATAAAGTCATTAAATTTAAGTTACTCGCCGGATTTGACTGTGATTAAAAAAACGGAGGTTGAAAAATTATGAGTATTAAGATCCATGAACAAGAAGGAAAGAAAAGAGAAAAACTGAAAATAGCAAAGCCTAAGGCTTATGAAAAAGTCTGCAAATTTGAAGAAAAAATCAAACGTGGTGAAAGCATCACTATCCTTCAGTTTCAGTTTGATTATCGCTGTAATT
Organism: Elusimicrobiota bacterium; assembly: GCA_028278255.1. GTDB lineage: Bacteria > Elusimicrobiota > Elusimicrobia > FEN-1173 > FEN-1173 > JANQER01. The sequence continues at coordinate 4,256 of JANQER010000031.1, forward strand.
TTGTCTGTAAACATTGTTCGATAATCCATAGAATGGATAGAAAACGGAAAGAATTGTCAGTGGAGGATGTGGCTCGTATTGCCAATCAGGCAGATGAACTGGGCTTGGCAAGATGGGTGCTTACAGGCGGTGAGCCTTTGGTATCTCAAAAATTGGAGTCGTTTGTAAAAGCCATTGATCCATCAAGATGGTATATCAGTTGTGATACAAATGGCTGGTTTTTGGATCATGGGCGTGCCTTGAAGCTAAGAGATATGGGAATTGACAGGGTACAATTAAGTATTGATGGTTTGGAAGCCAAAGAACATGATGAATTTAGGAAAAAACCAGGATCTCATGAGAGATGTATGAAAGCTGTTGACGCAACGCTGGATGCAGGCTTAGATCTCTTCATCCAAACTGTGGTGACCAAGGAGCGGTTGCATTCTGAGGAATTTAAGAAATTTCTTGCTTATTTTTCAGATAGGAACATTGATGTGTTCACCACTTTCGCTAAACCTGTGGGAGCTTACATGGGGAATTTCGATGACATGATCAATCAGGAAGATTTGGATTTTTTCAAGGGTTTGCAAGAAAATTATCGTGTTTTCAGCCATTTAACACCCGCCTTTGGAATGGCTTTGGGATGTCCTGCGGTGAAAGGTATTACAACAATATCTGAATATGGAGATGTCCTCGGATGTCAGTATACGCCTATTTCAATAGGAAATCTACTTGAAGAGTCTCTGTCAGACATCCTAAAACGAGGTGCCTCTATTAAATGGTATGGGGAATATATGCAAACATGTCCACCGGCCATGGATCCAGAATATATAAAAAGAACTTATGAGTTTAAAGAAAAATTCCCTATCCCTTGGAATGAGTTCTTTAAACCAGAAGAATTTGTAGAAAACAAAGAACTTGTCAAATAGCGGAATACACGAAACTGATCGAGAAAAACAGATGAAAATGGAAGAGATGAAGACGGATATGCGTTCTCAAATTCTAGAGGCGGTACGGGAATATCACCGAGCCCGGCATAAAGCCAAGAGCACGACTTTTAAGGTCGGGGACAAAATTCCTTATGCCGGGCGCGTGTACGATGAAAAAGAAATGGTGTCTTTGGTGGATTCGGCTCTGGATTTTTGGCTGACCACAGGCCGTTTTGCAGAAAAGTTCGAAACTGAATTTGCTCAGTTTCTTGGTGTTCGGCATTGCTCTTTGGTGAATTCCGGTTCCTCGGCCAACCTCTTGGCGTTTATGGCCTTAACCTCTTCCAAATTGGGAGAAAAACGAATTCGCCCGGGAGATGAGGTCATCACTGTTGCTGCTGGGTTTCCCACCACAGTGGCGCCGATCATTCAATACGGGGCTGTGCCGGTTTTTGTGGATGTGTCTTTTCCTTCATATAATATTGATGTCTCACAGCTGGACGCGGCTCTTTCCCCAAAAACAAAAGCTGTGATGGCTGCCCATACTTTGGGAAATCCTTTTGATTTAGCAGCGGTGAAAGCATTTTGCGACAAACACGGATTGTGGTTGATTGAAGACAACTGCGACTCCTTGGGATCAAGGTATTGCCTGGACGGCAAATGGCAATACACCGGCACCATCGGCGATATAGGGACTTCCAGTTTTTATCCGCCTCATCACATGAGTTGTTCAAAAAACACGATCATTCCCTATTTGGATGAAAATGGAATATGGCATACGGACAAAATAGAAGATATTTACCAAAAGTATGGCAAGGTCCCCGAGAGAATCAAAATCATTTCTTTTGACAAGAACAATACCGTTCATTGGACAGCCCCTTGCTCAGTGTTGAGGCATAAGCTGGGAAAGAAAAGAATGGTCAAGATTACTTCGCAACATGGAAGAGAAGTGGAAGTAACGGAAGACCATAGTGTGTTTAAATTGGACAGGGAGTCAGCAAAAATTGTCGCTGTGAGCGCCCGTGATCTGGAAGAGGATGATTATTTGGTGGCAACGAATAGCATCCCATATGGGAAAATAGTGCATGATTTGGATTTCTTGCCTTATTTTTTGAAAGAGGATTCTTATGTTTCCAACTTTAATCAGGAAAACCTGCGATACGTGAAAAATCCGGATTATCGCTGGCAGTTTAAGAAGAGGAATGCCCTCCCGATGCGGTACCTGAAGAAATATGACTTGGAGAAAGATCCTCTTGAAGTGGGTATTTCTCAATCAAAAAAGATACCGGCCAGAATTCAGGTGGATGAAAGGTTTTGCCGGCTTATCGGTTATTTTCTCGCAGAAGGATCTTATCAGAATGGTTTGGTCTTCTCTTTTCATAGAAAAGAGAGGGATTTGTCGAGTGATGTCGTTGATATTTCAAAGGGTTTGTTTGGTATTGCCCCGCGCATTCGAAAGGCTGGGGCGAATGGTGTGAGCGTTGAAATAGAATCAAAGAACGTCGAGCTCATTTTTAGGAACTGTCTGGGAATTGCCAGTGGAGCAAAAGCGAAAAGAGTGCCTTGGTTGCTTTATCATTGTTCGGAAAATCTTATTTTATCGTTTGTTTACGCATTCACAAGAGGGGATGGGTCTTTTCAATCCAGGGAATGGAACACGAACTTGATTGACGTCACAAGCGTTTCAAAGGACTTGTTGAATGATTTCCAGTATTTGCTATCGATGATTGGAATCAGCGCTTCTTTGTATCGAAGGAATGCGGCGGGAAAGAAGAGGTTTCTTTCCAAGGAGTCGTTTGCGGGCGACAATTTTTCGCTGGCCTTTGGTGGATATGCTTACGGGAACAAGACAATCATCAAAACAAACAGCAGGAACAGAAATAATTTTGCATGTCAAATTCCACTATTGCCGGTGTTTCGGAAGTATATATCAATCGGTAAGAACCAAAAAACCATATCCAGAACAAGGCTGGCAAAATATTTGCCTGAAGGGCACGAAACGAATCTGTTGGTAGGAGGGGGCCTGTCTTATCTAAAGATCAGAAAAATAGAATTTTTTAAATCTGATGAAAACGATTGGGTTTATGATTTTTCTGTCCCGGAAAATGAGAATTTTTATGGAGGGTTTCTTGGCTTGTTCATGCATAATACAATGGGTGAAGGCGGCGCGGTTTATACGAATGACACCACTTTAAAAAGAATTGTAGAGTCTTTCCGGGATTGGGGCCGGGACTGCTGGTGCCCATCCGGAAAAGATGATACATGTCATCGCAGATTTAAATGGAAATTGGGGGATTTGCCCGAAGGGTATGATCACAAATATATTTATTCACATTTTGGGTATAATCTGAAAGCCACAGATATGCAGGCTGCCGTGGGCTGTGCCCAATTAAAAAAACTGCCTGGCTTTATTAAAGCCCGAAAAAAGAATTGGACTGTTTTGCGTGAGGGACTTGAAGAACTCAAAGACGCCTTTATTCTTCCGGAACCCACGCCGCATTCTGACCCGAGTTGGTTTGGGTTTTTGTTAACTGTGAAGGAAAAGGCAGGGTTTACCCGGTCTGATATTGTGAGCCAATTGGAATCCAAAGGGATCCAGACCCGTATGTTGTTTGCAGGAAATCTTTTGAGGCATCCTTGTTTTGATGAAATGAGAAAGGAGAACAAAGGTTTTCGGGTGGTGGGTTCTTTGGCCAATACGGATGTTGTGATGAACCGGACTTTTTGGATCGGTGTTTATCCGGGAATGAAGGATGGAATGCTCGACACCATGATTTCGGAAATAAAAAATGTTGCCAAGGTTTGTCCCATATAAATATGGGGCACACGCTTGGACTTGGAGAGAAAATAATGCAAGAACAAAATGTTTTTAATAACTTATTTGTTTATGAGATGGCCAACAATCATATGGGGGACGTGGAACACGGCCTCAAAATTATCCGGGCCATGAAGGCCGCTGGAGAAGGAATTCCTTTTCGTTATGCGGTGAAACTGCAGTACCGCCAGCTGGACACCTTTATCCATCCTGACTATAAAGGCCGGAGCGACATCAAATATGTCAAACGTTTTTCCGAGACCCGCCTCAGTGAATCGCAGTTCAAAACCCTGAAGGACGAAATCAAAGCACAGGGTTTTGTGGCAATGTGCACGCCGTTTGATGAACCATCTGTTGATTTAATCGTGAAACATGGTTTTGACATTATTAAAATTGCCAGTTGTTCTTTAACGGATTGGCCTTTGTTGGAGGCCATTGCCAAAACAGATAAGCCTGTTTTGGCTTCAACCGCCGGCGCTTCTTTTGAAGAAATAGACCGGGTGGCGACATTTTTTGAGCACCGCAAAAAACCATTTGGTTTGATGGTGTGTGTGGGCGAATACCCGACACGCGACGAAAACATGCAGCTCAGCCAAATAGATCTTTTCCGGCAGAGATACCCGGAAATCCCTGTGGGATTTTCAACTCATGAATCTCCTGACAATGTAGACGCTGTCAAAATCGCTGTGGCCAAAGGCGCCATGCTTTTTGAAAGACACGTTGGCGTGCCAACGGACAAATACGCCTTGAACGCGTATTCTTCCACCCCTGAACAGGTGACCCAATGGCTGCAGGCAGCGCACAAGGCGTTTTCACTGTGCGGTGTGTCTGGCGTGCGTCGGGAAATTTCTGAAAAAGAAGAAAATGATTTAAAAGGACTCCGCCGGGGCGTGTTTGCCAAAAACTATATTAAGAGTGGCGCCAAAATCACACTAGAGGATGTGTTTCTGGCCATTCCGCCGGCTCAAGAT